>JAYEJA010000092.1:15294-47337 GCA_034660395.1 Actinomycetota bacterium | reverse complement strand
GGGACTTAATGAAAAAGCTATAATGGATTATGCAGAGTATCAATATAAAGAGGACACTGGGCAACTGGGACTCGATTTGGGGGAATAATATAAGAAGCCCCCGACTTCAGTCGGGGGAGTTTCACTTCTTCTGCTATTTCTCTAGCCAGTAGTTCCTTTTCTCTGGATATATATCTTTTTAACTAAGTATGTTTCTTTATCTTACATTCAGAGTTTTCCACAATCTCTTCCCTACCTGCCCTATTAACGTTATCTAGATTAGTTTCATTAACATTATTATCAATAGGGTGCAATTTTGGCACTGGGTGCAATTTTGGCACTCCTAGAAGTAGCTTTTTGTCATATCTGGAAATGCCATTTTGGTGCTTCCGAATACTATTTAACTCTGGTTTTAAAATATGAATCCAATTCGGCTTACCTTGACCCAATCTTTTCTCGTAAAAAAACCCATATTCAAAAAGACTCTTTTTATATCTAATAATAGACCTTATTCCTGCTTCTAAAATATTTGATAATTCCTCAACACTATAAATTAAATATATCCTTTTTTATCTTGCCAGTTGTTTTTTTATAGACAAATCTAGCCTGTCCCTTAAAACTGAATACATCAATTTAGGACCCAGACCAAGATCCTTATACACAGGGGGTTTAAAAAGCACTTTTAGAACTTCGTAAAACCGAAGTGTTACTTCTTCGCTTGCAGTATAAAAACTGTCTGATGGTATAGGATTGTAATCTTTTTTATTTGAGGAGCTAGTGGGATATAGTCCAGATTTTACCTACTTCTTCATTATTATCTATTAAGTTTACATAATAGAATAAACTCCTAAAAAATATATATAAATATGTGATAAAATAGATTAGCGTATGGTGTTAGTGTTTTAATGGGGTAATTACCTAAATATTTTAAGAATATTCTTGTTTGTCTGATTCCTATATAAGCTTAAGGATAGTGCTGCAGAATGCTGGGAGGTCATCCGGAATTCTTGATGTTACTATGTTGCCGTCAGCTATCACTTCTCTGTCAAGATACTGTCCTCCGGCATTTCTTAAGTCAGTGGCTATTGCAATATAGCCGGTAACTTTCCTGCCCTTTACGATATCGGCTTCAACAAGCATCCAGCCGCCGTGGCATATTGCTCCTATAACCTTCTTTTGGAGGTGAATTTTTTTTACCAGTTCCACCATATCTTTTTTAGTCCTCATTTTATCGGGCGCATTCCCTCCGGGAATGATTAAAGCGGCAATATTACCGGGCTCCACTTCATCAGGCAAAAGATCCGATTTAAGAGTTGTTCCATATTTCCCCCGGTATTCCTTATTCTTCTCCGGACCGACAACTTTTACATCGTAGCCGGATTCCATGAACCTGTAGTAGGGATATATTGCTTCCTCATCCCTGTATCCATTTTCAATCATTATCAGTACCAGCCTGGCCATAAAATACTCCTCTGTTTTAAATATTTAAAACTAATAATTATTTTAACAGGATTTTTTATTATATTCACGCATGTTCATGGATGATTTTCTTTTACTATTTATGCATATATGCTATTGTATATATATACATTATTTTGGGATGAAATAAAAAGCTTAAATGTTATACAGAGTTTATAAGACATGAGGGAAATAATAGAAAAAGCAAAGTTTTTTATTGATAGAGTGAGGTATAAAAAGGGCAAAAATTTCTACGCGGCAGCGGTAGTTTTGCTTTTTATTATAATGGTCATTTTCTCTGTAATTTATATAAACCTTAAGCTGGAAATAAAAAGGAAAGAAAATATATTAAAAAGTTATTATTCAGGAAGCAATGTAGCAGGCGATAATGCAGGAGGCGAAGGTGAAGCTGCGGCAGAGCCGGGAGGCAGGGATAAAAATTTATCCGATGGAAATGGAAATTATTCCGATAGTATAGAAAATGACGGCAGCAATAATCAGCAGCTGGAGGATACCATAAAAGCATATATCTGCGGGGAAGTGAAGAATTCCGGTGTTTATGAGCTGGATAAAGGTTTAAGAATAATAGATTTAATAAATATTGCAGGAGGGAAAAGTGAAAATGCCTGCCTTGAAATTGTTAATCTGGCCCTTGTCCTTGTTGACGGCCAGAGGGTTTATATCCCCTCAAGGGATGAAGTAGAAGCCGGAGATTCCCTGTTTTTTAATGGAAGCTATCCGGGCGAATATGATGTTTCCGGGAATCAAAAGGTAGATATAAATACGGCGGGCTTAAGGGAGCTTGAATCGCTGCCCGGTATAGGCCCTGTGATTGCAGCTAACATCATTGATTACAGGGAAAGAAACGGTTTATTCAAGAAGAAGGAGGAACTAAAGAAAGTCACCGGTATCGGAGAGAAAAAATATGACCGGATTATCGGGTTCATTTCAATTTGAAATATAAAAATAGAAGAATATTAACAGTTGTATCCAGTGAATATCTTCTTTTCTGGGCAATGGGACTCACCGCCGGAATATATACCGGAAGCGGCGGGATTTTAAGTGCTATATTCCCGGATGTAAATATAATTTTAATTATCGTATTCCTTTTTGCGGTTGAAATTTTAATCGCTGCAGGAGCTGTATACCGTCAGGGAGATACCTGTCCTCATTTCAAAACCAGGCTTTTAATTTTTGTGATAATCCCGTTTTTAATATTATTTTTTACAGGTGATATGGTTGCAGCGTCTTATAAGTCAGGGGAAGACAGCAGCATATTTTTAAAGATTTATGATTATGAAAAGAGGGACAATGAATTAACCGGAAATATGACAATAGAGGGGAGGGTATCAAATCATCCCCGGTTAAACTACGGTAAACTGGTTTTTTTACTTGCGGCAGATAAGGTATACATATCTGGCCCGGGAGTAGGCAGGGAAAGATTTTTAAAGGCAGATGATTTTATAAATGTAAAGATTTCCGGCCCTGAAGGTTTGTCTATATCCAGGGATGATTATCTGAGTTTAAATGGCGTGCTGAAGAAAACTGATTCCAGGGACACAGGAAATAATATAAAAAGCGGCGATATAGTCTTTGAAGCCGATTATAAAAATGCCCATAAAATTAACTGTTACAGTCTATCATATAAATTATTTTCTTTAAGAAGCAGGGTATATGAATGTATTAAAAATGCTTTTTACAGTTATCTTAAAATTGAAAACGCCTGCATTGCTGAAGCATTAATACTGGGAAACAGGAATAATGTTCCGGATTATATTACCGATTCCTTTAAGAGGTGCGGCCTTTTTCATTTATTTGCAATTTCGGGCCTGCACCTGTCTTTTTTCTTATCACTTATATTTTTAATTTTTAAGAGGACCGAAAAATCCATTTTTTTATTCTGGTCCGTAATTATTTTCCTGGCAGTTTATAACTTTTTAATCGGCGAGAAGGCCAGCACTTTGAGGGCTTCGGTTATGGCTGTATTTATCCTTCTGGCGGGAAGGGCCGGAAGGGAATTCAGCTACAGGATTATTCTCTATATTACTTATATCATATTAATTATTTATAATCCGTTTTTTATTTACAATACCGGATTCTGGATGACTTTCATTTCTATGGCTGCCCTTGTTTTTATTTATCCGGTAATCCTCGGCATGGCCGGTAATTTTCCGGTACAGCGGGGCGGTAGAGCTGGTCTGTTTTTAATGAAAACGATATTTATTACTATTTCAATACAGGCGGCCTTATTTCCCGTTCTTGCTTACTTTTTCGGGGAAGTTCCGCTTGCTGCAGTAATTGCCAATGTTTTTGTATTGCCTGCATTTTATCCTTTTCTTTTTATCTTAATGGTTTCTTCACTGGTTATAATAATCTGGCCGCCTTTAGGCGGTATTATATTGAGAGCAGGAAATATTTTTATATTATATATACTAAAAACGGCAGGGTTCCTGGGCAGGTTTGACTATTTAATCATAAATTTTGAAAATTTTGGAAAAATTAACTTCATAACCTATTATCTTGTATTTATTGCAGTATTGATATTAATTAGGAAGGTATTGGGAAGGGCTGATACCGGGAAGTGGGAATTTTAAGTTATGTGTTATACTATAATGATTTGAAAAGTCAGCCATAGGTTAAAAAAAAGATACATTGTAGTGCAGGGATTTATATTTTGTAACGTACTTTTGGATAAAAATGAAAAAAATAATACATTTTGCAAGAAAAAAAAGAATAAAATCATACAGGAGCATCCTGTTTTTCTCTTTTACACAGCGCCTGTTTATGAGTATAAGCATGAATATAATCGGGCCGGTTATTCCCCTCATAACCGTTGATCTGGATATTGGCCTTGAATACATGGGAAGGATAATATCTTTCGGCACCTTTGCATTGCTCGTTTCAACAATTGCTGCCGGTTTTTTGCTTGAGGTATTCGGGTTTAAGAAAATTATCTTTACAGGGGCGGTCTTTATTCTTGCCGGCTGCCTGGGACTGGTATTTTCACATACCATTGTCATTTTTATAATAGCTTATACAATATTACAGATAGGTATAGGCATGCTGACCGTTGCCACACTTTCACTGGTGGGTAACCATTATTTTAAGGATAAATCAAAAAGTATATTAATATCCAACATAGGGCTGACTATTGGAGCCGTTGTTGCTCCGCTGCTTGTAAGCCTTAGTGTTTATATAAATATGGGATGGCAGTTCTTATTTTTCTATCTCGCAATACCCCAGGTGCTTTTAATATTAGTATTGTTATTTCTAAGGGTACCCCCCGGCAGGAAGAATGTCAGCGCGGGAAATTTAAAGAATCTCCTTCATGCCAACAGGATTATTGCCTCCCATCCCTATATTGCGCTGTGCTGCTTTATAGCATTTCTCTATATTTCTACAATGCAGACGTTTTACACCTGGTTTACTTCGTATTTTTCATCGCTGGATATCAGTCTGGATACCAGCTCGCTGATTCTTGCCATTTATACTACTGCTACCGTTGTCGGTATGCTGGTTAAAAATTACATGGTTAAGCATATGAAGGAAAAGAAGCTTCTGCTTGCGAGTATTTCGCTGTCATTTGTTTTTTTGCTTGCAGCGTTCCTTTTTCCGAATCTTACGGTTAAAATAATTTTCATATTCCTGTTTGGTGTAAATGTAGCGGGTAATTTCTCTTTGACTTTTTCCATGGGCTTGAATATCGGTCCGCGGTTTACGAATATCGTATCAAGCCTTCTGCATGCATCTTCATATCTGGGAGTGGTGCTTTTCCAGTATCTAAGCGGCTACCTATCCGAGAATTTCTCAAAAAACAGTGTTTTATATATAGATCTGGCGCTGCTGTTGATTCTAATAATAGTTATAGCTATTATGAATAAAAGGGAATTAAGATATTTGAGCAGGGACATAAACATAACATAAAATTTATTACGGAGTTTAAAATTGGCTGTGAGCAAAGATAATTTAAATAAGAAACCCCCGGAGCTGGATAAACTTTTACCCTGCTATCTTTATATCAGCAGCAGCTCCTCTTTGCTTGAAGATACAGTAGGCAGTATAAAAAAGTATCTCAGGGGAAAAATAAACTTTGATACGGATTTTCAAAATTTTGACGGCGGCAGTGAAATTGATGAAGAACAGTTTTTTAATTACATAGATACTCCTTCACTATTTTCTCCCAGGAAGGTTGTTGTCATAAATAATATTAATAAGACTACCATGGGGTTTCAGAAGAAATTAGCGGATTCTATTCTAAAAGGTGCATCCGTCAGCGGAAAGATGGTTTTTGTCATTACTGCGCTCAAAAAGAAACTGAGTCCTTCACTTAAGGATGCTGCAGCGAAGAAAGGCAAGGTAACCTGGCTTAAGGCGCCTTTAGCGGGAAATTTAA
The DNA here is from genome assembly GCA_034660395.1 of Actinomycetota bacterium. Classification (GTDB taxonomy): domain Bacteria; phylum Actinomycetota; class Humimicrobiia; order Humimicrobiales; family Humimicrobiaceae; genus JAQVEM01. Next base: position 41,507 of record JAYEJA010000092.1, on the reverse strand, counting down.
AAAAATGGGTTGATGAAAAGTCAAAATCTGACGGCATAAAGTTTACGGATGGTGCCAGGGAACTGCTGGTTGAAAATGTTAATATGGACTTGAATTTACTCAGGAAAGAGTATGAAAAGTTATATAATTACATAAGTTCCGAAAAGGAAAAAGTAATTGGAGAAGATATAGTAGATGAACTGGTAAACCGGGTATATTCATTAAAGGTGTTCGACCTGGTGGATTATGTCGGCCAGAGGGATAAAGACAGCAGTCTTAAAGCGCTGAGAGCGATTCTTGATGAGGGCCATAATTTGATTGGAGTTGTTACGCTATTCTACAGGATGTTCAGGTGTTTCCTTTATATTAAATCAAGAAACAGCCATTCGTCGGTTACGGATTATATAGAGAAAAATTTAAAGGTTCCTCCCTATTTTGTCGGTAAGCTGGTAAACAAATATATCAGGTTCAGCGATAATTATACGGAAGCCGAGGTTTTAAAAATATTTGGTATATTGAACAGGTATGATATAAGCTTCAGGTCGGGCATGACTGAAGACGGAAACCTGGTTAAGAAGCTAATTCCCGAAATTATAGATGTCGCTATTTAGATTTCTTGATTGAATTTACGAGCTTTGCCGCTCTTGACTTTTTATTTGAAGAAAAGTTTTTATGAACCGCGCCCTTTTTGGCTGCATCACCAAGGTTCTTAAAAAGGATATTAAGATTGCTTTCAGCATCTTTTTTGTTTTTCTTCTTTACTGACTCTGCTAATCTCGTCTCGTCAGTTTTTATCCTGGATTTCAAAATATTGTTTTTAGCCCTTCTTTTAATATTCTGTCTTGCTCTCTTTTCCTGTGACTTTATGTTTGGCATTTATTTTTTCCTCTCCTGTAAGCTTCAATTTTAAACGGTGTTACATTTTAGCATTTTTTTAAATAAATAAAAATATTTATTGCCGGATTGATATAAATGATATAATAAATTCTTTAATGGAATCTATAATATAATATATCCATGAATGAAGATCATCTATTATCCAGAAAAAGAATACTCAGCGCCACGGCATTTGTGGTCATAGCGATTTTACTGTCGAAGATTTCGGGCCTGGTAAGGGACCAGGTAATGACCGGTTATTTCGGAGTGAGCTATGATACGGATGCCTTCATGTGGGCGGATTACATCCCCAATCTTTTCAGGATACTTTTTGCGGAAAGCCTTATTATTGCTGCTTTCATACCCATTTATTCGGCATATCTAAAAAAAGGTAAGAAAGACGACCTGAAGGTTTTTGTAAATTCCATAATTAATATTATTGTTCTTGTTTTTCTGGCATTATCTGCGGCCATATTTATCTTTTCTCCCGAAATAGGGGTGCTGCTTTCAAAAATAGCCCGCAGTGATTTTGATATGTATAAATTTGTGGTGATGAACAGGATTATAATTTTTTCCCTGGTGACCATGTCGCTATCAAGCCTGGCTACTGGCATACTTAACTCCCATAATATTTTTACGGTTCCTTCGCTGGCTCCGTTCGTAATGAATATAGTCACCATTATTTCTGTTATCTTATTTTATGGGCGGATTGACATATACAGCATGGCCGTTGGAGTAATGGCTGGCTCCGTTATGCATCTTCTTATACAGCTCCCGCAGCTCAGAGCGTCACCGATGCGCTACAGGTTTAAGATTAATTTCAGGCATCACGGCGTAAGGGAGATAGCTGCGCTTACCTTGCCTATTCTCTTGAGCCTTGGTGCGGTTCATCTTAATAACAGCATTGATTATTTCTTTGCCTTAAATCTGGGCGGCGGTAATACCACTGCGTTGAATCTGTCATGGAGGGTAGCCAATCTTCCCCTGGGAGTATTCTCGGTGGCAATAGTAACTGTTCTCTACCCCCTTATATCCCGCCAGGCTGCGGTAGATGATATAAAGGGGATAAAGGAAAGTTTTTCCCTCGGAGTGAGGGAAATCGGTTACATGATGCTTCCGGCGACTGCGGGTCTTGCTATTCTAAATTATCCAGTAATAAAAGTTTTATTTGAACGTTTTTCTTTCGGGGCTGCGGACACGGAAAAGGTGTCCTATATTCTTATCTTTCACAGCCTGGGGCTGGTGTTTTTCGGGCTCCTCATGATTCTTAATCGTGTATTCTATGCATTCAAGAACGTTAAAACGCCGCTAAAGGTTGCCAGCATATCCATTGTTGTAAACCTTTTTCTTGACTGGATTTTAATAAAATTTATGGATGTCGGAGGTCTCGCCCTGTCAACATCACTGGTTGCCCTGTGCAATGTGGTGATTTTAATCGTAATACTGAGGAAAAAGGTTGGCAATGTTGGCGGGAGGAGGATTTTTAAATCATTCGGGAAAATTATCGCTTCCACAGCTGTGATGAGTGTTATAATTTTCTTTTTATGGAACTATATAGAAAGATATGCATACCGGGGTATATGGCCCCTTATACTTTTTTTGCTTCTGACCATTGTTACCGGTATTGGCGTGTATGTCGGCTGCACTATACTGCTTGGAATGGAAGAGGTAAAATTTGTATTTGGATTGTTTAAAAAATTTAAGAAAAAGGCCTGATAGGCCAATCTGCTAAAAGGATTTTTATTTAACTATGACAGACAGCAAATTAATAAGGAACTTTTCAATAATCGCCCATATTGACCACGGTAAGTCAACGCTTGCTGACAGGATTCTGGAAATAACCGAGACCGTCAGCAGGAGGGAGATGCTCGACCAGTACCTTGACGATATGGAGCTTGAAAGGGAGCGCGGGATTACCATAAAGGCGCATTCGGTTAGGGTTCTTTACAACAACCCCCAGGATGGAAGGCGTTATATCTTTAATTTGATTGACACACCCGGGCATGTCGATTTCAGCTATGAAGTTTCCAGGAGTCTTGCTGCATGTGAAGGGGCAATTCTGGTAGTTGATGCCGCCCAGGGAATACAGGCCCAGACTCTTGCCAATGTTTATCTTGCTTCCGGTAATAATCTGAAAATAATTCCGGTTATAAACAAGATTGACCTTAAGAGCGCGGCGGTTGATGAAGTTGCAATGGGAATAAGCAGGATACTGGATATAAAAAAAGAGGATATATTAAAAGTGAGCGCAAAGACCGGCCATGGAATTGAAAAAATACTGGAAAGGGTGGTCAGTGATATTCCGCCGCCGGGCGGCAATGAATCCGGCCCTCTCCAGGCGCTGGTATTTGATTCCCGGTATAATTCATACAGGGGAGTCGTGGTCCTTATAAGGGTGGTAAACGGCTGTATAAGAAGCGGAGATAAAATCAAATTTATGGGGGAAAATATCACCAGTGAAGTTGAGGAAGCGGGCATATTCGGGCCGGGGATGATAAAAAAGGATATGCTGGCTGCCGGTGAGGTCGGCTATATAATAACCGGGATTAAGGAAGTAGGAAATATAATGGTTGGCGATACCATAACCGGCGTGGGAAATCCTGCAGAAGTGAGCCTTCCCGGCTATAAAAAGCCGAGGCCCATGGTTTACTGCGGCCTGTTCCCGATAGAAGGAGGGGACTACGAGAATTTGAGAAGTGCGCTTGGAAAACTTTCACTTAATGATTCTTCCCTGGATTTTGTTCCCGAATCTTCGGGTGCGCTTGGCTTCGGTTTCAGGTGCGGCTTTCTGGGGCTTCTTCATATGGAGATTATAAAGGAAAGGCTTGAAAGGGAGTATGAATTAAAACTTATTACATCTTCCCCGAATGTAGCTTACAGGATTACGAAGAGCGATAATTCAGTAATTGAAGTAAAAAAGCCATCTGACTTTCCCGGGGAAGAAAAATTAATGAAAATAGAGGAACCCTATGTTGAGGCAACCATAATAACCCCGAAGGACTACATAGGTGATGTAATGAAGCTGGCAAACAGTAAGAGGGGGGATTTTAAGGACATGCAGTATCTTTCCAGGGAAAGGGTGGAAATCAAATATGCGCTGCCGCTTTCCGAGATAATTGTCGACTTTTTTAATATTCTTAAATCGGTAACTTCCGGATTTGCTTCGCTTGATTATGAGTTTATGGAATACAGGACCTCCGACCTGGTTAAGCTGGACATCCTGGTTGCGGGAGAAAAAGTTGAAGACCTTTCAGTAATAATACACAGGGAGAAGGCATATCGACTGGGCAGGGGAATGGCGGAAAATTTACGAAAATTAATACCAAGGCAGAATTTTGAGGTACCGGTTCAGGCGGCTATAGGGAAAAAAATAATTGCAAAGGAAAGAGTAGCTCCATACAGGAAGGATGTTACTTCCGGTCTTTATGGCGGGGATATAACCAGAAAGAGGAAAGTCCTTGAAAAGCAGAAGAAGGGCAAGAAAAAAATGAAAAAGGTTGGGAAGGTGGACATTCCGGAAGAAGCTTTCATGAGTTTTTATAAGCTGGATATAAAAAAGTGAAAATTCATATTTTTAAAAGGACTTTATTTTAGTAAAATATAGGCAATGGAATAGATAATATATTATAAGTTAAAGAGGGAGTAAATAATGAGGAAAATAATTTCATTAGCTCTAATAATAATTACGGCAGCTTCTTTGCTGTTTGCAGGGGGCTGTTTTAATGCCGGAGAGCGAATTGCGGAAAAAATTACTGAGGGAGCCATAGAGCAGGCAATTGAAGATGAAAGCGGAGCCGAAGTAGATATATCCGATGAGTCAATAACTATGAAAACAGAGGAAGGAGAGACAACCATAGGAAGCGGGGCTGATATTCCGGAGGGTTATCCCGAGGGAGCAGTTCCCGTATATCCCGATATGATGATTACATCTTCACAGAAAATTACCCAGGACGGTAAGACCAGTTATATGATATCGGCTGAGACTGTAGATACGGGTGAAAAAATAGCCAGTTGGTACAAGGACCAGCTTGCCGGCTGGAATGTTGACAGCGAATATACTACTGAAGGTGATGGCGTAAAGAATACAATGGTTAGTATTACCGGTGAAACATACAGCGTATGGCTTCAGATTACGGAAGACGAAAGCGGGAAATATGTAATGTTAAGTGTATCGGAAAATTAGTCTGTTCTGGTTATAATCCGGCTGAAATTATTACTAAAATTTTATGTGTTAAAAGATATAGTCATGTAATTAAAAACTGAATATTAATAAGGGTTTCTTAAAGAAAAAAATAGGAAAGCGGTCCGGAAAGGGTCCTTTCCTATTTTGATTTTTAGTCCTGTATATAATATAATTTCATGGACTGATAATCGCGTTTTTTAGCTTTTAATTTCATTCTATGATATTTTTCATAATATCCGGGTGATTTTAGAAAGATAGATTTTAGTAATGAAAAATAAAAAAAAGCATTTAATAAAATTCATCCCCGGTAAAAAATCTATAAAAGTTCCCCATGGTTATAACCTGTTGAAGGCAATAAAAGATTGCGGAATCGGCATTGAATCACCCTGCGGAGGGGTGGGGACATGCGGAAGATGTCTTGTGAGGATTAAGGAAGGCAAAGTCGGCACAAAGAAAACAAGATTTATATCAGCGGAAGAAGAGAAAAGCGGATATGTCCTCTCATGTCTTTCCAGGGTTGAAAGCGACCTCGTCGTAGAAACTTTTCTAAAGAGTGAAGTAAGCGCAAAGATAGAAAAGGGCATATTTACAGAAATAGAATCAAAAAAATATTCAGATATTAACAGGAGTGAAATTTCTTCAGTTAAAATAAAGCCCTGGATAGAAAAGGCGGCAATAACTGTACAGAAGCCGTCCCTGAGTTACGCGACCAGCGATTTATTCCGCCTTAAAAAAAGTATAAGGGATAATTTAGGTGTAAAAGACTGCAGGGTGCCGATTCGCCTGATAAAGGAAATTCCTGATATCCTCAGGGGAAAGAACTGGGAAGTTACGGTAACTGTTGATAAGAGGCATAAGACACTTATTGATATAAAAGCGGGCAGGGCAGTAAGTAAATGTTACGGCCTGGCGCTTGATATTGGGACCACATCCCTGGTTCTTTATCTTGTTGATCTCAAGAGCGGGAAAATAGCAGCTTCAGATTCCCGGTATAATCCCCAGATAAAGTTTGGCGAGGATATAATCAACCGGATAGTTTATGCAGGTAAAAAAGGCGGGCTGGAGAAGTTAAGGAAGGCGGTTATAGATTCGGTTGATAACATGATAAAAACGCTGTTATCTTCCCGGCACCTGAAAGAGGATAAAATTGTTTCAATGGTAGTTGCCGGTAATTCCACGATGATGCATCTTTTCTACGGAGTTTCACCAAAGTATATAAGGGAAGAGCCATATGTTACGGCTGCTAATAAATTTCCGGACTCAAATGCCCGGGAGATTGGCCTGAAATATATTAAAAATGCCCGTATTTATAATGTTGCTGGAGTGGCAAGTTATCTCGGCGGTGATATTACATCGGGCATACTGGCAACGAAACTTCACAAAGAAAAGGAGCTGTCTCTTTTTCTTGACCTGGGCACCAATGGCGAGCTGGTTGTGGGTAACTCCGAATGGATGATAGGTGCTTCATGCTCTGCAGGCCCTGCTTTTGAGGGCGGAGGAGTGAAATGCGGCATGAGGGCCGTAGATGGCGCAATTGAGAAGGTGGCGATTGACCGCGATTCATATAAATGCAGTATTGAGGTGATTGGCGGAGAAAGGCCCGCCGGCATATGCGGCTCGGGGCTTATTGATGTAATCGGGGAAATGTACCTTAAGGGAGTTATCGATAGAAAGGGAAAATTTAATAAGGATACAGGCAATAAGTATCTAAAGCGTGATGGAGATATATACCGTTACATTCTGGTAGATGGTGAAAACAGCGCGGATGGAAAGGATATATATATAACAGAGGTTGATATTGACAATCTAATAAGGGCGAAAGCAGCTGTTTATGCCGGGATAAAAACCCTGCTGGAAGAAGTCGGCCTGGGTATAGGGGATATTAAAAAAATATATATAGCAGGAGGGCTCGGGAAGCATATATACATCAAAAATGCCATAGCCATAGGCATGCTGCCGGATATTGAACCCGAAAAGTATTTTTTCCTGGGCAATACTTCGGTAACGGGGGCATACCTGAGCCTGCTTTCTGAAAATAAGTACAGGCAGAGTTTAAAGATATCGGAAAAAATTACCTATGTTGAGCTGAGCGCCAGCATGAATTTTATGGACAGGTATGTGGCGGGGCTGTTCCTTCCCTATACCGATATGAAGGATTTCCCGTCTGTGGAAAAAGGTCCTGATACAGAAGGTAAAAAATCTAAAAGGGGTTCCTGAATACAGTAATGGGCGGCAGCGAATTTTTTAATTAATTGCTTTACCGGAATTTTATGTTTTATTTGTAATTAGATACAAAAACAAACTGAAGTTTTAATTTGAAAGTGATAAAATATCATAATTGCGCTTTTTAAGGTGAGGCATCATTTTAAATACCGGCGATAACAGCCAAAGGAGATGAGATAAACTTGAGCATAAAGATTCCCAAAAATATTTATTCAGGCAAAGTTAATACTCTGGAACTGGGCAAAGGTGATAATAAAGTTATGGTGGGCGGAGAATCCGCCCTTCCTTTTTATAGCTTTGAAGGTGAGATAACTAACAGGCCTATTGTTGCCGTAGAGGTCTATGACAGGAAACCCGACGACTGGCCTGAAGCTGTAGGCAGATATTACAGCGATGTTTATGACGACCCAGTAAAGTGGGCAAAAAAGAGTATTGACCGGTACGGGGCGGACGCCATATGCCTCAGGTTAAAAAGGATAAATCCTGAAGAAGAGGACATGTCTCCGGAGGAGGCGGCCGGGATAGTTAAGACTGTAAGGGAATCTATAAACAGGCCCCTGATAGTTTATGGAACCGGACCTCTTGAAAAGATTGCTGAAGTAATGAAAAAGGTTTCTGAAAAAAACAAAGACGAGAAGATTCTGATGGGCTGGGTTGAAGAAGATAATTATAAAACCCTGGCGGCGTCGGCGATAGCGTACAAAAATAATGTGGTTGCGCTAAACCCGCTTGACGTAAATATTGCAAAGCAGATAAATATACTGCTTACGCAGCTGGGGGTACCGCCTGATTGTATCGCAATGGACCCTTCAACTTCCGGGCTGGGTTATGGTCTGGAATATTGCTATTCTGCCATGGAGAGGTTAAAAATAGCCGCGCTTATGCAGGATGATAAAATGACCCAGATGCCCATTATAACCGATGTCGCTCCCGAGGTCTGGAAATTAAAGGAAGTTAAGGAAAGCGAAGAACATTATCCCCTGTGGGGAACCCAGGAGGAAAGGGGTATAAACTGGGAGACCATAACCAGCATGAGCATGCTTCTTTCCGGCTCAAACATCCTTATAATGAGGCACCCCCGGGCTATAGGACTGATTAAAGAATTTATAGAGGAATTATTATAATTTATCGGTAAATAAAGCTGGTGTTTAAAATAAAATGAAAAAGGATAATAAAAAGGCGCGCGGAGATATAAGCGAAGATAGGGCAGTTAAAGAAATTTTAAGTAAAAGGTGTGACAACCTGTCCACTATATTTGACCGTGCCGCGTCGGCCGGGAGATGTCCCACCGGCAGCGGCGTTTCTGAAAACTGCTGCAGGAACTGTTCAATGGGGCCGTGCATTGTAACCGAAAAGGAGGCTGGCATATGCGGCGCAACTCCGGGGACGGTTACCGCCTGGAATTTTGCGCGCCATGTTGCGGCAGGCGCTTCGGCAGGTTCCGGCTATGCAAAGGAAATGGCAGTGCTGCTAGGTCTTGTTGCGGAGGATAAAGCGCCGGGCTTTAAAATAAGAGATGAGTCAAAACTTAAGGGCTTTTCCAGCAGTATTGGGATTGAGTCTGGAGATAAAGATATAAAAGAAATTGCCCGGGAAGTTTCAGAAAAAGTGCTGTCTTATTCCTGCAGGAAGTCAGAGGCATCCAGTATGATTAATGCGGCTCCGGAGAAAAGGCGGGAGTTATGGAGATTAAACGATGCATTGCCGGGAGACGCAGACAGCGAGATAGTCAAAGTTATGGCCGGGACCGGTGTGGGAGCCGACCAGGACCCGGAACATATAATGGACCAGGCGGTAAGATGCGCTTTATCTGACGGCTGGGGAAGTTCCCTTATGGGAATTACTTTAAGAGATATATTATTCGGAACCCCGGCGGCAGTCAGGGCGAAGGCAAACCTCGGCATGCTTAAGGGTGATGAAGTAAATCTGGTGGTTTACGGAAATGAACCGGCATTGTCTGAAATTATATTAAAGTTTTCAGAAGATAATGAGCTTTTAGAATATGCAAAAGGCAGAGGCGCCGGGGGTATTAATGTTGCAGGGCTGTGCTGTGCGGGGAATGAATCATTAGATGGAAAAGGTATCCATGTAATCGGAAATTTTCTTTCGCAGGAAGCTGCAGTTATTACCGGTGCTGTAGAATTAATGGTTTCCGGGAATCAGTGCGTGATGCAGTCGGTTGCTGGTCTGGCGGAGGGCTATCATACGAAGCTGGTAACCACCTGGCCGGGAGCTAAAATTGCAGGAGCTCTGCATATTGAATTTAACTATAGTAATGGTGAAGAGTTTGCAAAAAAAATTATAAGGATGGCAATAGATAATTATCCAAAAAGGAAAAAGGATATATTAATACCCGATGTATCGTCTGACTATGTGGCAGGTTTTTCACCTGAATACATACAACACATGCTTGGAGGAAAATTCAGGGGGTCTTTAAGACCTTTAAACGATGCTATTATTGACGGGAGGATACAGGGCATCGCGGCTATAATGGGCTGCAATAATGTAATGCACTGCCATGATAAATATTATAATTACCTGGCAGGGGAATTAATCAGGAGGGATTACCTGGTTGTTGCAACAGGCTGTGCGGCTATTGCCATGGCAAAAAGCGGCCTGATGGCGCCGGAGGCGAAAAAATATGCCGGAGACGGTTTGAAATCTATTTGTGAAGCAGTGGGCATGCCCCCGGTATTACATATGGGCTCGCATGAAGATAATTCAAATATACTGGCCGCCCTGTCGGCGATGGTGCAAGAAGGAGGGCTGGGAGAGGATATAAGCGACCTTCCTGTGGCTGCCGTCGCTCCCGAGTGGATGAGTGAAAGAGAAATTTCAACGGGAACCTGTGCAGCCGCATCAGGGGTATATACTATTTTTAGCGGTGAGCCGATTCCTGTGGAATCAAGCCGTGAAGTAAAAGATATAATGACGTCCGGGTGGCAGAAAAAATATAAGGGGCAGCTTGTATATATTAAAGACGTGACAGAGGTACTAAAAAGGATTTTAAATGTAACCCGGGAAAAGAGGAGCGCCTTAAAGATTGACGTTAAGAAAGAAAGGGTCCTTCTGGATATGGAGGCAAGGAGGACGATAAAAGATGTCTAAAATTATTGCGGACATAGCCGTAAAAGGGGCGTATAAGATTGTCGGGAAGGCAGAAAAGGCGCTTGATGACTGTATAGGCAGGCACGGAGAGGAACAGAAGGTAGAGCTGCCTGATACCGGTTATTTTCTCCCCATAATATACAGCATGACAGGGTTAAAGGTGGAAAAGCTTGCAGATGGAAAAGAAGTCATAAAAAGGGCGAAGGAATTGCTTCCGCCGGCACCTGATGATAAATTGTGGCTTCCCTATCTCGGAAACACGCTGGATGCGGGAATAGCGGCATTATGGGCGGAAGAGATAATAGAAGCCATTAAATACATAGACGGCCCGCCGCCCGTAAGCGGCATATGGCTGGGTTCTGCCGTTGATGCGGTTATAAGGGAAAGGGGAATTGAATTCGTGGACGGTACGGCCCCTGGATTTGCTGCCTGCGTGGGCGCATGCAGGGACAGCAGGACCGCAGTCAAAATTGCAGGAGAACTGCAGGAAAAAAATATTTATGTATTTATGTCCGGCTCTACCAACGGCGTGTCAATGGCCGAACAGCTCAAGGAAGAGGGAGTGGAGCTGGGATGGGATACCCGGCTGGTACCCTTTGGCAGGGATGTAAGTTCAACCGTATATGCGCTTGGTTTTGCGATCAGGGTGGCGCTGAGCTTTGGCGGAATCCAGCCGGGGGATTACAGAAGAATGCTCGTGTATAATAAAAACAGGGTTTTTGCATTTGTTCTGGCCCTTGGCGAAGTGGATGAGGAAAAAGTTGCAAATGCGGCAGGAGCTATAAGTTTTGGATTTCCCACTATTGCCGATACTGATATACCTGAAATTTTGCCCAGGGGAGTCTGCAATTATGAACATGTTGTTTCCAATATCCCCGATGACAGGATAGTTTCAAAAGCGATAGAGGTAAGGGGTTTAAAAGTTACGGTGGAAAAGGTTGATATCCCGGTTGCCTTCGGGCCCGCATTTGAAGGTGAAAGAGTAAGGAAAGCGGATACCTATATTGAATTTGGGGGAAACAAAAGTGAAGCAGTGGAATTTCTTCATGCTGCAGATTCCGCGGAGGTCCAGGATGGAAAAATAGAAGTAATTGGCCCGGAAGTTGATGATGTAGAAGAAGGGGGAGTCCTTCCCCTGGGGATTGAAGTCCTGGTTTACGGAAGAAAGATGCAGGAAGACTTCGAGCCGGTAATGGAAAGGCAGATACATTATTTTAACAATTATGCCACCGGAATATTCCATATGGGCCAGAGGGATATCGCATGGATTAGGTTCAGTAAAGCTGCAGTAAAGGCAGGTTTTAAGGTAAGGCATATCGGTAATATAATTTATGCCAGACTGCACTCGGATTTTGGAAATATAGTGGATAAGATTCAGGTAAAAATTTACACAAAACCGGGGGATGTTACGGAACTTAAAAAAAGGGCAAAGACGGTATTCAGGGAGAGGGACGAAAGGTTAAGCAGCCTGACGGATGAAAGTGTGGATACTTTTTATTCCTGCACGCTGTGCCAGTCATTTGCCCCCAATCACGTATGCGTGGTCTCGCCCGAGAGGCCGGGGCTATGCGGCGCGTACAACTGGCTTGACTGCAAGGCATCTTATGAGATTAAACCCACGGGGCCCAACCAGCCGGTTAGGAAAGGCGGTATGCTGGATGAAAAGCTGGGAGTCTGGGAGGGGGTAAATAAATTTGTTTATAGGGCATCCAACCAGACCCTGGAGTCTTTTTCGGCATATTCGATGATGATAAACCCCATGACTTCATGCGGCTGTTTTGAGGTTATAGTCACTGTTCTCCCTACCACAGGGGGAGTAATGGCAGTAAACAGGGAATATTCGGGCATGACGCCGAGCGGGATGAAATTTTCTACCATGGCCGGTATGGTCGGCGGTGGAATCCAGACGCCCGGATTTATAGGAATAAGTAAATTCTTTATCGGCTCAAAAAAATTCATTAAGGCAGACGGGGGATTAAAAAGGCTTGTATGGATGCCTTCCACATTAAAAGAAGAAATAAGGGATTTGCTGGAGGAACGGGCAAAGGAAATGGGAATAGACGATTTTCTTGACAGGGTTGCTACTGAAAAAGAGGCGGAAACCGAAGAGCAGGTACTGGAATGGATAAAGAATGTAAAGCATCCGGTTATGGAGATGGAGCCGATGCTTTAAATAATAAATTATGGAAGCATATATGTGAAAAAAAGTAAGGAGAGTATTGAATGGGATTAAGCGGTCTGGAGATATATAAAAAACTGCCAAAGACGAATTGCAAAGATTGCGGTTTTCCAACCTGCCTGGCATTTGCAATGCAGCTTGCAGCAGGAAAGGTTGAAATTGATAAGTGTCCCCATCTTTCCGATGAAGTAAAAAAGGAACTTGCAGAAGCTTCCCAGCCGCCCATACTGAAGGTGGAAGTGGGAACAGGCGAAGATTCCCTGGCACTGGGCGAAGAAACGGTTTTATACAGGCATGAAAGGACATTTGTAAATAAAAACGCATTTGCATTGTCAATCGATGATGAAACCGACGAGGGCACTATTGAAAAACTTGTTAAAAAAGTAAATTCAGTTGCCTATGAAAGAATAGACCAGGTTTTAAAAGTTGATGCAGTCTGCGTTAAAAATAAATCCGGAAATAAAGATAAGTTTATGAAAGCTATAGAAAAAGTTTACTCTCTTACTGATAAACCTCTTATACTGGTATCAGGGGACGGAGAGATATTGAAAAGCGCGGCGGAAGCTTTTAAAGAAAAAAGGCCCCTTCTCCATGCAGCCACCAGGGATAATGTGGACTTTTTTATTGGTATAGGTAAGGAAACCGGCTGCCCCATGGCAGTAAGGGGTGAAACACTTGAGGATATAGCTGAAATTACCGGTAAGATGTGTGAGGAAGGAATCAAGAATCTGGTTATAGACATCGGCTCAAGGAATTTTAAAAAAGATTTCCGAAACCAGGTTTTACTGAGGATGTCCGCAGTAAAGCAAAAAAACCGGCTTTTTGGCTATCCCACTATAGTTTTTCCCGATGAGATGACGGATGATCCCTTAAAGGAAACTCTAATGGCTTCCGTTTTCGTATCAAAATATAGTTCAATTATCGTTCTGTCCAATATTGATTACCAGAATATTTTCCCTCTCCTTATTTACAGGCAGAATATATATACAGACCCGAGGAGGCCGATGCAGGTAGAGGAGAAGGTATATGAAATAGGCAAGCCGGATGATAAATCACCAATACTTATTACGACCAACTTTTCACTCACTTATTTTATAATTTCCGGTGAGGTTGAAAACAGCAGGATTCCTTCCTGGTTGCTGGTTATGGATGTAGAAGGGCAGTCGGTTCTCACTGCGTGGGCCGCGGGCAAATTCGTTCCGGAGTTAATTGCCCAGTTAGTAAAGAAGAGCGGCATTGGCGAGAAGGTAAAGAAAAAGGAAATAGTAATACCAGGTTATGTAGCCCAGCTGCAGGGTGAGCTTGAAGAAGAGCTGGGGGAAGGATGGAAGGTTGTCGTCGGTCCCTGCGAGGGAGCGGAAGTTCCGAAATTTTTAAAGGAGTACACTGCATAGGAGAATGCAGAGCATTTTAATATTTTTTGTTTTCTAAATATGATTTTATTTTATGTCGCCAGTAAGCTGGTTTGTCAAAAAAATGTCTTCTGGCAATTTTCTCTGCAGGTTTATTATAATTTTTAAGTAACAGGGGTGATTAAGATAGCTAAATTAATTGACGGCAGGAATATATCTCAGGATATAAAAAATGAAATAACAGAAGAGGTAAAGAAGCTTGAGGAAAGCAGGGGAGTCGCGCCCGGACTGGGAGTGATACTGGTGGGTAATAACCCTGCTTCAGAGGTATATGTAAGAAATAAAAAGAAGGGCTGTGAAGAAGTTGGCTTCAATTCCGAAACGATAAGAATGGATGAAAGTGTTTCTACCGGGGATATTCTTGGTGAAATAAAAAAGCTTAACGAAAGGAAGGATATCCATGGTTTCCTTGTCCAGCTCCCGCTGCCGGAACAGGTAGATAAGGCGAAAGTACTGGAAGCCGTATATCCGGAAAAGGATGTGGACGGGTTTCATCCGGTAAATGCAGGCAGGCTGCTGGCGCAGCAGGATTGCCTGGTCCCCGCTACTCCATCAGGAATTATGGAGATGCTGAAGAGGGAAAACATACCCATAAAGGGCAGGAATGCTACCGTGGTCGGACACAGTGAAATAGTCGGCAAGCCGACATCACTGCTTCTTTTAAACCAGTGGGCTACCGTTACCATATGCCATATCGAGACCAGGGACCTTAAATCGAGTACCGCGGGAGCCGATATCCTTATTGTAGCTGCAGGTGTGCCTTACTTAATTAAAGAAGACATGGTTAAGGAAGGCGCGGTTGTTATAGATGTGGGAATTAACAGGATAACAGAGGATAAGGCGGATAAGGAACTCCTGGAATGGAGGAAGGAAGACTTTAAAAGAAAGGGCTCTACCCTTATAGGGGATGTAGATTTTTTAAGGGTGGAACCGAAAGCCGGTTATATATCGCCTGTTCCCGGAGGAGTGGGACCCATGACAATTGCAATGCTTCTTAAGAATACTTTAAAAGCGGCAAAAATGCAGCTTTAAAAAGGGCATTTTTATTCCATGTATTTTTTTAAAAGTTTTTCGCCCCTGAGGTCAATAAATGTGTCAAGCACTTCCTGGAATCTTTCACATACGGGAGTGCTGTTATTATTATAGATAAGCATTGAGGAATAAGGGCAGCCGCCTCCGCATATGGGGGCGAATTTACATTTTCTGCATTTATCTAAGCTCATTATATTTCTTGAGGTCCATAACTTCTCTTTACCGGGAAAAAATTCAAGCCCGGGGCTGAATCTTCCAATGGCATATTCGGGCTTGCCTATGGATTCCCCGCAGGCATAGATGTATCCGTCGGGACCGAAGATATCCATTTCCAGTATGTTGCTCTCGCAGTTATAGAATACGGGAGACAGGTTGGGCGCTCCGCTTAAGAGTTCAAGCAGGTGCCTTAAGGGCTTGAAGGAATGAAAGCCGAGCGCATTTTCCAGTTCCGGGTGTTTATCGTAAATTTTTATTAATTTTTCAAGCATTTTTTCTTCCGGGATTCTGGTGTCATCATAATCAAGCGTGCTGTGGTCTGTTACCAGCGCGGGCCTTATTACGAAGCCGGGATGGGCCGGCCAGTTTTTTTCGCTGACATATCTGTAAAGTTCGGGCAGGTGTTCGATATTTGTGCTGTCAATATTTACCCTCATATGGACATTTATATTGTTTTCCAGAAGGAGTTCTATCCCTTCTTCTATTTTATCAAAGCTGCCCCTTCCGGAGCGGAATTCCCTCCTCAGGTCATGGATTTCGGGCGGTCCGTCAACCGTTATCTGGAGCATGCCAATCCTTTTTTTTACCGGTATCAATATGTCCATAAAATCCTTTACCAGCACCCCGTTGGTAACTATGACTATTTTTGAATCTTCTTCATCTGCAAATTTAAGTATTTTTTCTACATTGCCTTTACTCTTTAAAAGAAGGGGTTCTCCGCCGAACAGTTCAATGGAATCAATAGTCCCCGTATTTTTTTCGGATATTTTTTTGGCAGCCCTGATGGAATCGTCAAGCACCTTTCCGCTCATGAATTTGTCCGGGTGATAGGGTAGGTCTTTCTGGAAGCAGTAGATACAGGCGAGGTTGCAGCTGTAGGAAGGGCAGAAGACAAACCTCACAGGTTTTGAAAACAGCTTTTTTGTATAGTTTTTAAAGAGTTCTTTAAATATCCGGTTTTCTTTTTCCGGTTCGGGATAAAAGTACCCTCTGTCAATAAGCCCTGACAGTATAGCAGGTTTTAACCTGCTAAAACTTTTTTTCTCTGCCAGCTCCCAGTTGTAATTTTCTATTACGTCCAGCGCGCCGGTCAGAGTATTATTTATCAGGGTATATTCCTGATTTATCTTTTTTGAGTAGTTATAGCTGCTGGGGAATAACTTCATTTTTTATTTTATCGCGGGTAAGGAGGATACCAATACCAGCACCATACCCAGCAGCACATGGGGCTTACGCCATTTTTTAGCCCTTTAAGCTTCAGGTCGTTATTCCAGAGGTTTTTGGTTTTATTAATGGATTTCAAAAACGTCTCCCTTTCTGAAGTAGTTTTTGTATTACAGCCATATAATTGTTATACGGTTATAATGTTACTACTAAAGGATTGTTATATCAAATTTATATGGTAATAAAAAAGGCAAAAAAAATAGTTAATTTAAAGAATTTTAAATTTTAGGATTGTTCTTATATATTTACGGGGTTTATCTGAGTGGAATAAAAAGGTTATCTATTTTAAAAATAAAGGCAAACTGGATTAGAATCAGGAAGATAAAAATTATATATGCAAGAATTCTGGGGAGCAGCCGGCTGTAAATCCTTTCGGGGTCGGTCCTGGAAATGGATTTTATCCTGTTTTTTATCTTTATGTGGTTAAGCAGTGTAAAGGGGGAGAAGGTAGAGGTATAGGGGGCGTCAGGGTTTATCCTTCTGGTGGCCATGGAGTTCATTTTAAGGATAATTCCCAGGATGCTTTTTGATATTTCTTTTTTGGACCTTCCGGAGTATTTGACCATAAGCTTGTCGCTGTCTTTTTCCTGTTCCTGCCTAATGAGAATGTAGGCGATGTAGGCAAAGGGATTGAAGAAAAAGAGGTCCCTTAATATAAGGGCCACCCATCCTATGAAGTTATCCCTTCTTTTTATGTGCGAGAGTTCATGCTGTATCAGGGTTTCCTTTTCATCCGCGTTAAGCTTTTCTATCAGGGTGGGAGAGAGGACCATGGTGTAGTTTTTAATGCCGGCTACGAAGGGCGAATGAAAATCCCTGTGGGTAAGACTTACGACAGTCGTATCAAGCTTTATTTTGCCGGTGTAGCTGTCCATGATTTTATAGAGCTCGGGAACGTCTTTTCTCCCTACCCTTTCCTCAAATGCCAGTTTCCTGTAGAAAAAAAAGAGGCTGATCCATCTTGCTATAAGCAGCATAATTATAATTGTAAATACAGCAAACAGTATGAGGTAATTGATATTAGAAATAGGAAGGGGGCCTCTGTCAAAAATTTCAAAGCTTTTAATGATATTTGCCGGGTCGGGAAACCTTATTAAACCAATAAAAGGGCTTTCCTGGAAATACTTTTCGCTAATTTTAAATTTTTCTGCAATCACTATAAATGGCTTCAGAAGCGGAATAAAGAAAAGAAGTATCCTTATATTTGAATCCTTAATCCTGAATATGAATAAAAATAAGAGCACCAGTACAAGGCTTACAAAGCTTGTATATATAATCGGAAGAATATAGTTTAAAAATATTTCTAAAAAAAACATAAAATGCCCGCTTCAATTTTATGAATATATTTATATTTATTTCCAGGTTATTTATATATTACTTATTTTACCGTAATAGATGCTTTAAGAAAAACAGCTTTTGACATGATTATACTTAAATGAATGCCGGACAAAAAGATTTTTTAATTTTATTTTATACTTTCCCTGCGGCCAGCTTTACGGGCCGGTAATATAAAATATTATTTATTAAGGATAAACAGTTTTTAGTATTTATCTATATCCTTTAATAGTTTGTTTATTCCATCTTTTGAGATATTCTTGCTGTCAGATAAAAATCTTGAAACCATGCCCCTTGTGCTATCCTCAAGCAGCTTGTCGGAAACTGATTTTATTATCCTCTTTGAGAGCTCTTTTTTATCAACAGCAGCAGAATACAGGTAAGTCTTGGAAGTTTTGTTCTGCTTCAGAAGACCTTTTTCAGCCAGGGTTGTCATTGTTGACATAACGGTGGTGTATGGTATAAAATCATGCTCCTTGCTTTCAATTTCTTTCCTCAGCATGTCCTCATGGACTTCCCTTACCGTTACCTTGCCGCTCTTCCATATGATTTTCATTATTTCAGCTTCCAGGTTGCTTATACTGTTGAGACCATCTATTCCGATCTCTTCAGATTTTTTCTTTACATCATCTCGCTTGGCCATTATTCTTCACCGCCTTTTTAATAATTTTTTCAGTCAACTTAAAAAGTTTTCAAATTAAAACTTGAAATACTTTATACTATTTTTATGTAAAAATCAAATTGACCTCTAAACTTATATTTATAACCTGTATTTAATTTTTTCTTCCGCCTTTTTGCCTGAAATACTAAAAATACTGATATTTATAAATAATATTAGTATTCTACACTATTAATTTTAACATATGATGAGTAGGATATAAAATATTTTTACACATTAATGTATTAGGGTTATTTTTTTTCATTAAGCAGGCTTTATATTTTAGATAGTTATATTTATATCTTGTGCGCATCTCAAAATATGGCATAATAAAGCCGGATTATTGCTTGAAAAATAATGAGATTCTAATAAAATTTAACCTATGGTAAATTAGATGTAAAAGATAAGTTAAATGAGAAGCGTAATTATTAAATGTTTTTAAATTTTATACAAAAAAACAGGAATACATCCCTATTTTTTATTAATGTATCTCTGGCTGTCATAATTATTTTCCTGCTTCTTTGCTCGGGCGGATGCGGAAAAGCGGATAATGGCCGTGATGTGAATCACTCGGGGACAAATCTTTATGTGGGGTGTGACCCCACATACCCGATTTTTGAATTTATGGAGGATGGCGAGATAAAAGGCTTTGATATTGACATTGCCAGCGAGATTGCGGACAGGATGGAGAAGGACCTGGAAATAGTTACGATAGACTGGGAAAGCAGCTACCAGATTCCGGAGGATGTAAAACTTGATATGATAATATCCGCTGTTCCTATATCGCCGGATAAGGATAATGTAGTTGATTTTTCCATTCCCTATTTTACCATGGAGTATATGCTAATTGTCCTGGATGAGGCGGACATAAAAATTGAGGAAAATCTGGAAGATGCCCCCGTGGGGGTATTGACCAGCGAGGAAAATTACCTTGATGAGGACTACCTGCTTAATTTTAAAATTGAAAATTACGAAGGTATAGTTATGATGATTGATGCCCTGAAGAATAGGGAAATTGATGCGATACTTCTTTCCCTGCCCGTGGGAGTAAACCTCATAACCGGGGACACCGGGATTTATAGAGTGCTGGAGGTCATAAAGTCAGGCAAGGAATTTGGTATTGTGTTCAGTGAGGGCAGCGCATTAAAAGAGGAAGTTGACGAAATAATTGAAGAAATCAAAAATGATGGAACCTATGACGAAATCTACACTGAGTGGTTTGATTACGAGTCTTAATTAGCAAATTCACAAGTCTGGAGAAAATATGTTAATAGTAGGGGAGAATATAACCGTATCCTCAAAGGCGATAGCCGGTGCAGTAAAGGAAAGGAATGCAAAGCCAATCGTTGAGCTGGCAAGGAAACAGAAAGAAGCAGGTGCCAGCTATATAGATGTGAACATAGGACCGGCAACAAAAGACGGCGAGGAGCTGATGCAGTGGATGGTTGAGAGTATCCAGTCCGGGGTTGATGTAAATCTTGCTCTTGATACCAAGAATATTAATGCCATTGAAGCTGGCCTTAAAGTGCATAAGGGCGCTGCAATGATTAATTCCGTAACAGGCGATAAGGAAAAGCTTGATATTCTCATGCCCATGGCAAAAAAGTATAACAGTAAGATTGTTGGAATTGCCCTGAACAAAAAAGGCGTGCCTCCCGATGCGGACAGCAGGCTGGAAATAGCTATAGAAATAGTTAATTCTGCCCTGGAGCATGGAGTGCCCGTAGGAGACCTTTACCTGGATCCTTTAGTACTGCCCGTATCTGTTCTCCAGGAACAGGTATTTAACTGTGTTAATGCGCTGAAGGCATTCAGGGAACTTAAGGAAGTAATGGGGCTTGATGATGACCCGAAAACCATAGTGGGGCTCAGCAATGTTTCGCAGTCTTCGCCCCATGAGCTCAAGAGCCTCATAAACCGGATATATCTTGTAATACTGTTAAGTCATGGGCTTGACAGCGCAATAGCCAATCCTCTTGACAGGGAACTTATGAATGCCGTAAGGACTTTTGAGATACTCACAAATAGGGTACTGTATGCCCATTCCTATCTTGATTGATGCTTATACCGGTGGTAAGGATTAGAGTAAATTTAATCTTTTAGCATGTATTAGCTTTGTATTGAATTGCCATAAATAGATTTCATGATTTTTAATCACCTGAACGGATATTTGGCATGGCTGTCCCGATTTATCATACAGCTATTAAAAAATTACAATAAAATAATTAAGATTCTATCATTATTGTATTGAATTAAAAAACAATCGTGATAAAATTTAAAAAGGGTAAGTTAATTCAGGCGTCCAATGTTTTGAAAACTTACCCCCCTCTTTTTTCTACTAAAATTTTACTTAAATAAACATTTTTTTTAATACAATATCAATACGATAGCGGCCGCTTTTTATTCTGCAATCTCTGCATATATTATTAGTCTTCTTGTTGCATAATACTTTGGTGTGCAGGTTGAAAGCACCAGTGAAGGATAATCGGTATTTTCAAGAACTGTCATGTCGGTGGGGAGTACGGCCTCCATGCCTGTTACCAGGTAGGTAAATTTTTCGTTGCCTTCCGTCTCTATTATTATTTCATCGCCTTCTTCAAGCTCGTCCAGTCTGTTGAAGGGCGCGCCGTAGGTAGTCCTGTGTCCGGCAACTAGGCAGGTCCCGTCTTCACCGGGAAGCGCGGAAGAGGTGTAATGGCCCGGACCCTTTTTTAAGGTTGCATAATCGGTTCCCTTATTTACAATCCAGTCAAGCTCAATTTCGGTGATTGTAATCCTGAAGGGAACTTTTTTTTCGGTATCGACGGGAATATCTTCTTTTTCAAGCTTCCCATCTGTCCCGCCGGTTTCTTCGCCGCCGGCTTCATCAGGGATTGTGTCCATCTCTTCCCATGAGGAGAGTATATCCGTCTCTCTTCTCGCCATTATAAAGTTGGTATAAAAGGGCCATATTATGACCGCAAGCCCTATTACTATCAGGGCTATTCCGGCATATCTTGTAATCTTTATCTTATGTTTGCTAAAGAATTTTTTTATTTTCATAGTGGAAATATTATCATTATTATTGTTAATAATAAATTAAGAATCAATATAGATTCTTAATTGTTTTATTGGATAGTTATTATAAAAAAACTATGAAATAATTATTTCATAAAAATTATTTGACATTATTGTAAAAGTTGTAATATAATTCCGTTACATAAAAATAATAGTTATTTAAGGTCCAGTGGGGGATCAATCAGGAAGAAGAATATTTAATAAATATTAAAATATAAGTTTTAATTTAGATGCTTTGATTCTTTTCTCTAATTTGGATGCTTGGGAAAAGAGGAGCAAGTAGCGAAACCGACTAATTATAGTCGGTTTTTTTTATTTAAATTTTAAGTTAAATATTAGATATATATAAATAAATTATAAGAATTTTACCGGGAGGAAGACGTAAAATGAGTCACTCATTAGAAGGTATAATTAAAAAAGCTTTAGTATTTTTAACAATTACTGCACTGTTATTTTTTCTTATTCCTGAAAGTATTGTTTTTGGAAGCTCGGATGAAGACCTGAAGGCGGCCTATATAAATGCGCTGGCTGCGGTGGAGAATTCTGAAAATGAAGCCGGCGAAGCCAGGAATTTGCTGGATTCAGCGGAGCAGGCCCTGGCCGAGGCAGAGGCAAATCTTGAGCCGGCAGAGCAGGAGCTTCTTTTAGCGGAGGAGAGCTGCAGCAGTGCGAAGCAGGAGGCAGAAAAACTTGAAGAAGAATTATCTTTTGCGCAGGCAGCGGCAGATGAAGCAAACTCATTTTACGAAAGGATAAAGGAAACCGGAAACGAACAGGAGATAAGTGAGGCGAAGGAAGCAGCCGATAGCGCTAACGCCGAGCTTGAGCTGGCAGCGGCTGAATATGAAAGTGCCACTTCTGACCTGGAAGTTTTAAAGGGCGAGATGGATGAGGCGGAAGCCGAATATAATAAATTAAAAGCAATTTATGATGAGGCGGAAGCGGAGTTCCAGTATGCTGTTGAGAATCTCGATGAGAAAGAGGATAATCTTAAAGCTGCGCGTAAAGCGGCTGAAGAAGCAAAGGAAGAGCTTGACGCCTATCAGGAAAAACTGGATACGGAAGAAGAGGAAGAAGTACTGGAAGCTTCACTTGCTGTTACGGCAGATGCGGAGAGTGTGGAGCCGGGAGGCAGCATAACTTACAGCATAACTGTTGAAAATACAGGCAGTGTCATACTTTCTGATATTGAAGTTCTGAATAAGCTGCCGGAAGTAGCAGTATTTAAATCAAGCAGCGCCGGCGAGTTTGATAAAAATTTAAGGGAAATATCATATATTGTTGATGAACTTGAGGCCGGTGAAATATCGGAAGAAGAAGTTCTGGTAAGTATTCCCATTGGTGCCGAGGTTTCACAGACTCTTACAAATTCAGTGATTATTTCTTCGGAGGAAATAGAAACCCTGGAAAGCCATGTTGACGTAGTTATCGGTTCCATGGAGGATGAAGAATCCGGTGATGGTGAAGAAGATGAAGAAGGTTCCGGTGAAGAGGACGAAGAAGAAGCCGGTGACGGAGAAGACGGCACTGAAGAAGAAACCGGGGAAGAGACCGGCGAAGAAGAAGATGAAGATGGCACTGAAGAAGAGACCGGCGAAGAAGAAGATGAAGAAAATGACAGCAAAGAAATAGAAAATAATGAAATTGAAGAAGCGCAGCAGGCGGCAGACGAAGCAGATGCTGCCCTTGAAGAAGCAATAGCTGCAGCAGAGGCAGCGGAAGAAGCACTTGCAAATGCCGGTGAGGATGCAGACCCTGAGGCCCTGCAGCAGGAACTGGATGAAGCAAATGCAGACCTTGAAGCTGCGCAGCTGGCAGCTGACGAAGCAAATAGTCTGCTTGAAGAATTAAAGGCTAAAGCTGAAGAAACCGGCGAAGATGATTCACAGCAGGATGAGAACCCCCTGTCCCTGTCGGTAACGGATAGCCCTGACCCTGCAGCTGCGGGACAGACTGTAACATATACGATTAATTATGCTAATAATGGCGAGGAGTTACTGACCGGTGTTGTTATAACCAGTTTCCTTCCTGAAAGAACTACTTTCATATCTGCGAGCGGAGGTGGAGAGTCAAGAGGGGGAACTGCTGTCTGGGAAATAGGAGAACTTGATGCAGCCCAGTCCGGAAAGGTTACCGTATCGGTTTCTATTCCGGATGATTCCGACCCCGATGCCATTTATTATAATGTAGTTGTAATTGACTCAAATGAAACATTACCTGTAAGCGTTACTGAAGATACACTGGACCCGGCAACCCAGGAATTCTATGTTTTCGGCTGGGCACCGGATGTACTGGAGCTTTTGTCAAGCGGAGGTGCCAATGGTGCATATGCCGCGGATGCTGATGATGGGATTCATAGCATACTTTCAATTTCCAACTCCGGTGATACCGCGGTTACGGCTTATTTAAAAAATTATGCAGACGAAGACAGTTTTGACTACTCCGATCCTGCCAGTGATGCAGAGGTCTTGATGATTACGATAGAGCCGGGAGAAGTTTATACCGTAGATGATCTTATCGAAAAGGACTATGCTCCCGATAGCAGTGGTGATTGGGAGGAGAACGGCAGTGACTGGCAGCTTGCCGGCGGGGATTTCCTGTATGTAATTGGCGGTGCGGTAAATGTAGTCCGTGGATTTGCCCCGGAAGAATTGGAAAACGGCACGGATGGAAATGTCCTTGCCGAGTTCTGGAACCTCTATCCAACCAGGATGTGGGATGATGAATATACTGTTCCGGTGGGAGTGGACACCTATGAAAATACCTCAAGCACCAACCATGGTTATGGCCATGATATGGAATACACCGACCTTCTTATACAGGCAATGGAGGATGGGACGACCGTTACAATAAATGACCCTGTGAATGGAGTGAGTGTAATTACTTTACAAGAAGGGGATAATTACCTGTATGAATCATCCGGATATTCCAACGTCCACCAGAGTGCTACCATTACTTCAGATAAGCCAGTCCAGGCAGGCCTTATGACCTCAGGCGGAAAAAATGTTGATACTAGAAATTACAACCTGACCGCAGGTAAGTTAATTGGAACGGAATATTATATTCCCGTTGATACCGGTACCGGAGACAGATTATATATATATGCATCTGAGGGCGGCACCGTAGTAAAAATATATGAAAATGATTCCGATTATAAAACTATTAATCTTGATTCTGATGAGGTTGACAGTTCATATACAATGCCTTACGGCGAAAATGCGGTATATATAGAGAGTAATAAGCCGGTACAGGTACTGGGAGCTGCTGATTCCAATGATAGCGATAAAGACTGGGGCTTCCAGGCAATCTCAGCTGAATATTACAGCAGTGAATATGTAACCCCCTATGCCCCCGGGAAGGAGACATCAGGAAGTGCCAGTAGCTGGCCCTATACACATGCAAATGGAGATATAACTGAAGATCAGACTACTATATATGGTGGATATACATATAATTTTCCGGATAGTGGATATATAAAAATAGATGATGAGATTATTAGTTATACAAGTAAAAGTGGCTATCCTGATTATAGTTTTAACGGCTGCACCAGGGGTGAATTTAACACTGATCCAGTATGGCATTCAAATTATACAATGATTTATGAATATACTCTAATTCCCGGTGATGCTTCCTGGAATCCTTTATATGTAACCCCTGTTGAAGATAATACCAGGGTATATGTTGACTGGGATGGTGACGGAGTAGCCGATATACCAAACAGCGAAACTTCCAATGATTATGTTGACATTAACAGGTATGACATTGCCAAACTCTGGGATGCTGTTGAGGATGATGGAGACAATGGCGGGGCATATATCTGGGCAGAAAATATAAGTACAGGAGAGCCGGCAAAGATTTCTGTTTATTACGGCGAGCAGACAGGCGCCGATAGTCAAGCCGGGTATGACTGGGGATATGTATTAATTCCTTTAAGCGCGCCTTTTGAATATGACCTCCTGCTTGAAAAGGAAGCAAATGTAGGAACGGCCCAGATTGGTAACGTTATTACTTATACCTTTACAATTACGAGTAATGGTAATACAGCGGTTTATGATATAAATATAAATGACCCTAAGATTACAGGGCCTTATGATTGGGGAACTGATGACCCATCGGTTCTTGGAGAGGGAGAAACCATAACTGCTACTGCTGATTATACGGCTTCTGAGGATGATCTTCCCGGACCGATTGAGAATACTGCAATTGCTGTTGGCTCTAAAACCAGCGGTGAAGACCCCGATGTAGAAAGCAATGAAGCCACTGAGAGCGTAGCGCTGGAATATAATGCATTAATTTCGGTAACGAAGGATGCAGCTCCAGACCCTGCAGAAGTAGGCGACGTTATAACCTACAGCTATGTAGTTACCAACACGGAAAATGTGACGCTGACAGACCTTTCCGCAGTTGACAGCGAGCTTGGTGCGATAACCTTTGGCGAGACAACTCTTGTCCCGGATGAGAGCGTTACAGGTGTGCTTACATATACAGTTACAGAAGATGACCTTCCGGGCCCGATAACTAATACAGTTAATGCGACTGCAAATGATCCATTGGATAACCCGGTTACTGCTTCTGATGACGAATCTGTGGAACTGGTGCATGAAGCATCAATTGACATAGTCAAGTCAGGAACCCTTGATACGGGAGCTGACGCAGTAGCCAACCCGGGAGACGTGATTAACTATACATTTGAAGTTACAAACACCGGGGATGTAACGCTTACAAACGTTA
>JAYEJA010000092.1:0-15194 GCA_034660395.1 Actinomycetota bacterium | reverse complement strand
ACTGACAGGTGTAACCCTGACCGATGACAGGGAAGGCTCTATAACCTTAAGTTCCGCAACTCTTGCACCTGGCGAGTCCGCTACCGGGACCGCATCACACACCGTAGCTGAAGGTGACATCGTAGAAAACGACCCGTATGTTAACATTGCAGAAGCCACCGGTACTCCTCCCGAGGGGGAAGATGTTACCGACGAAGATACTGCATCTGTTAGATTATATAAAATAACCAGAGGTTCTATAACCCTTAATAAGAGCGGGCTGGACTCAACTGATGTTGCAGGATTTACACTATATAATTCAAATGGAGCTGCAGTGACAGGTGAAAGGTTAATAACTGGAAATGGAACAGTTGTATGGGGTAACATACCATTTGATACCTACAAAATTGTAGAGACAACCGTACCTTCCGGATACTCAAGGATGGCAGATATTACCAGTATAGTTTTAAATTCGGACAATAAGAATCGTACCTTTAGCAGGACAAACTCAAAGTCAACTGGAGGCGGCGGAATTGAGGTATTGGGTATTATGGAGCTTCCATTTACAGGGATGAATCCTGTTATCCCGATATCGGGTATATCTGCTGTAATTATTGGTCTTGTAATGGTGATAGTATCGTTGCTAAGGAGAAGGAAATACGGCAGCACGGAAGATAAATAATTAAGAGATATTAAAATAATATAGCCCGGTATTTCCCGGGCTATATATTTGAGTTAATCTGTTATCGTTAAATGTTTTTTAATAGTTTTTGAGTTATTTTCAAGTATTATCTATAATCGTATTAATTTAAAATTGTAATATTAGCCAAGGAGTGATTCAGATGACAAAGAAATTTATTTATGAAGCATCGGTATTTATTTTAGCATTAATTATATCAATCAGCTTTCTGGGCTGTAAGGGGGCTGGAGATCCCAACCTTTTAGAAGCTGAGAAGGAGGAGCTGGGCATAACCGGTGAAGAAATAAGCGCCGAGGATATAGAATCAATGGATAAATTATTTGCTGATGAAATGGAAATAGAAACTATTTCAGGTATTGAGAATGCTGTAAATTTAGAGAATCTCAGTTTAAACAGTAACCAGATAACTGATATATCACCCCTGGCGGAACTTACAAAACTTCGCATATTAAACCTGAACGGCAACCAGATAACTGATATATCGCCGCTTTCTAATCTTACGGGCCTTACAAACCTGGGTCTGAACGGTAATAAAATAACTGATATAGGGCCGCTTGAGGATCTGGTAAATTTAGAGATTGTAAGCCTTGGCAATAATGAAATAATTAACATTTCACCACTGGTGGGCCTGAGCAATTTAAAGGTGGTCGTTCTTGATAATAATGCTATCGTGGATGTCCCATCTTTGCTGGAGCTTACCAGTCTGGAAGTTCTGGGCTTTAATAAAAACCAGATAGCAGATGTCGGAACGATATCTGAATTAAAGAGTCTCAGGAACCTTTCCCTGGCTAACAATAATATATCGGATATCGGCCCGTTATCGGAACTCTCCAATCTTACATTAATCATGCTGGGAAATAATCCCTTATCAGATATATCAGCGCTGGGAGAAATGGAGAAGCTGGAAGTTATAAGTCTCAGTGAATGCGAGATAGAGGATATATCACCGCTGGAAGAGCTTAAAAACCTAAGGCAGCTTGCTCTTTCAAAGAATAAGATATCGGATATTTCTTCACTTTCAAATATTAAAAGCCTTGAGCTGCTGTGGCTGGAAGATAATGAAATAACGGATATTTCAGCCTTAAAAGAGCTGCCGGATTTACAGAAGCTTTATATTAAGGGCAACCCAATCTCTGATGAAGGCCAGGTGGATGAATTACGGGATGCCGGAGTTGAAGTAGACTTTTAGGAAGTAGGGTAAATTTATTAATCCAATTTTAATAGCACAGCATTATCCAGCTGGGACATTTAAATAATAGTATCGGGTATTACTGAACTTCCTGTATAATTGATATAAATAAAAATAACCCGTAAAGTGATTGGGCATGAATGAGAAGAAATATTTTTTATCAATGCTTATCATCTCTATTTCTTTAATTTCCGTTGTATTGTACGGATGCATAAATAAAGACATAAAAACAGAACAGGAAATTAATATTTCTGAGCAAATAGTTATTGATGATTTAGACGGAGAGAAAGAAGAAATTGAGATAATAGCAGAAGATGTAGCCGAAGTAATACCTATTTCAGTTGAAAAAGCTTACGAAATAATAAGCAGCAGCGGGGATTACGTTGTTCTGGATGTTAGAAGCCAGCAGGAGTATAGCGAAGAACATATTCAGGATGCAATACTTATACCGGTCAGTGAACTTGAAGGGAGACTTGACGAGCTTCCCGTAAATAAACCCATAATTACCTATTGCAGGATAGGCGGAAGGAGCACCAGTGCGGCGGATATCCTTGTAAAGAACGGTTTTACTCCTGTATATAATATGTTAGGGGGTATAGAGGAATGGATAAGCGAAAGATACCCTACTGTAGAAGGAAACCAGCCGGATAATTGAAAGCTACTCAACATGTGGTATCAGTATCTTATATGAGCTTTATCTGAAAACCGGTTTGCTTTACCGGAGGGCTGAAGAAGAGTTACATAATGTATACAGAAAAAGACTTCATATTTATTTTACTTCTGGAAGAGATTCTTTCTATTTCTCATGTATTCCTCGTAGTAATTATCCACATAAATTTTTATAAAATCAGGATCGCTTATAAGGGGGACAAGGTCAGATTTAAGAAATGACTTATGTTTCCTGACAATCTCCTTGACTTTTAAGTCCAGTTGTTTTACGAGAAAATTCATGCTTATGCCGGTACCCAGCATCTCTGAAAGTCTTTTTAGATTGGGTCTGATAGATTTTTTTAAGAACCATAAGAGGTCAAAATAATCCCTGCCCCTGATAACTTCGGCATTGTTAATACCTTTGAATCTTTTTCTTACCAGGATGGCATGTATTTTACCGGACATAAGGGAAGGCAGGTCATAATGAACTGCTGCAAAGTTAAAACCGTAAATAGATTTTGAAGTAGTCTCAAGGTTAAGATGTTTCGATAGGTTTTTTGAAAAATCAAGCTTTACAAACAGCAGATTGCTTTTATCTTCTTCTGCCAGGCCCAGTTTATGTAAAACTGGAAACTTTAGCAATATCTGGTCCCCGCGCTGCTTTAAAGACAGCTTTATTTTATTGTACTTATATCGTTTTTTAAAATATTCTTCAAGGTCGTCAAGCAGAATCTTCCGGTCAAAATTCTCCTTAAATTCAAAGTCTATGTCTTCCGATAGTCTCGGCAGGTTATAGAAATGCCTGAGGCAGGTGCCTCCGGTAAAAATAAGGTTTTTATTATACTTAGAATTTGTATAGATAAAGTAGAGCGCGTATACCTGAAGATATTCCTTTAATAAATTAAGGATATAGATATCCTGTAATCCTCTGGCTCTTTCTTCAATTAATATTTTTTCGAGTTCCTTATAGAGCATTTTATTGAACTTATATTTTTTTTATTATTTCTGCCAGTTTTAAATATTTTTTCATACCTGCGAGCTCGCAGTATTTTTTAAATTCCCTGAAATCTTTTGTTTTAAAGCTAAAAAGATTCAATCTGAACGATTCTAACATGGCCGGGTCGAATTCTTTTAATCTCAGCAGTTTTAAATACAGCCAGTCAAAGAGGGCCTTTGCTTTTGTAGATTCCTTAACTATAAAGCCATTTTTTTCCTTTATATTAAATCCTGTAAAAAGCTCATCTTTTATATTCCTGTATATAAAAAGGCCAAGATTATTTTTATATGTTCTACCTGATTTAATAGTTATTGAATTAATAGAATAGATTGATTCCGTTAATACCCCGTATTTTTGCAGAATATACTCCAGACTTAGATATGACGGCTCCCTCAGTTTGTTTGACATAAATTCAAGGTATGGAGTTTTGTTTCCCAGCCTTTCAAAATACTTTGAGGTAACATAAACTCCCTTTTTTAGCTGTATCAAGGTACCATTTTGGATCCATCTGTTAACGTCCTTCGAAAGAGCGTTTTTATTAGCGTCAACGAACTGCGATATGGTATCTTTATTAAAATAACTGAGATTTTCCAGTTTTTTAATTTTTTTAACTTGATTCATAATTAGTACATATTATATACTAATTGTGAAATAAGTCAATCAGCTTCTTTTAGTGTTTGTCTAATTTTTTTAATGTTCTTCTTGGATAATTCATACGATGTTAGCTTACAATATTAGTACTAAAATGTCAGGTAGTAACCGACAAAATATACATTATGATTTTCTTCTGTTATTGTTTTTCTTAGCTCCCTAAGGAAGAAGTTCAGAGAGAAACTGTAGATATTATATAATATGAAGAAAAATAACCGGAAAAATTTCCCGGGCCATTTTATATTTTAACCGGTATTGCTGTATAATTTATTGAACAATTTAAAAAGCAGGAAGGTTTTATGCATTATAAGATTACAGGAGGACAGATTATGCCCGGATATAAGAGAACCCTGGCGGGAAGGATTGCCTTAATTTTTATCTCCGTAACTTTTTTATTTTTACCTTTTTCTTTCCTCTGCTCCGGGTGCAGCGGAGAAAAGGGAGACGAAATTGACGTAAGTATGGTAGGTAATGACTACGAAGGCTGGTTTGAAAAAGAATTTTCGGAATATGTAAGCTCCATTGATGCGGATCCGGGCGAATTTATAGAGCTCTCCCATGAGGATAAAGAGTATTTGATGGAAGTTGTATACAGCGCGGTGGATGATTATTTCTCCGGTTCTGATGCTGATGGCAGTTCATTGTTCCTGGAAAAATATGACGGCATTGATTATAAGGTGTTTATCGGGTTTGGCCTGGAGGGACAAAAGAAGGGCTCTTATTCCGCAAGAAAGAACAACCTGGCGGAAAGCGTATATGTCGCAACCTCACGGACCATAGAGGATGAAAGATTCGGGGGAATAGCCGAAGATGAAATAGGCGATTTAAAAATAGAGATAATTATCCTCGGAGATAAAAAAAAAGATGGACGGGGGCTATGAAAAAGGGATTCACGGATTAAGGATAGTAAATGGAGAAAATGGAGCCGCTTATTACAGCACGGTTGCCATTGAAGGAAACCATGACCTGGAGGAATTGCTTCCAAAGTTATGCAAAAAGGCGGGCATGGATGAAGATTGCTGTAATGACAGCTCAACGGATATATATTATTTTCCCACCGTGCATTTTGCGACAACCAGGTTTTCGGATGAGATTACAACTTTCTACAGGTGCAATAAAATTGATTTCACGCCTGATGTAGATAGTGAGAAGGTAATGGACTCCCTTGCCCTTGCCGAAGAGTGGATGACTTCCAACCTGAACAGCAGGGGTTATTTCAATTACCAGTACGAGCCGTCGAAGGGTGAGTATTACAATGGCAACAATATGATAAGGCAGCTTATGTCATCAAGATGGCTGGCCGAAAAAAGCGCTGAAAATGATGAGCTGCCCGGGATGCATGAGAAAAACATGGATTATATTTTTGAAAACTGGTACCGGGAAGACGGTGAACTCGGCTATATATTATATAATAATAAATCAAAAATCGGCGCAATAGGCATGGCCCTGAGGGTTATGGTTTTCAGCCCGTATTTTGAAAAGTACAGCGATAAGGCCGTAAAGCTTGCAAATACATTAGAGTATCTGCAGAATGAAGACGGCTCGCTCAGGGCATGGTATATAGAGCCCGGATACACCTATGATGAAGAAGAACTTCTGACTTATTACAGCGGGGAAGCCATATTGAGCCTGGTTGAATTATATGACAGGACAGGGAATGGTAAGTACCTTGATATGGCAGTAAAATCCCAGGACTATTATGTAGGGGAATATGTCGACCTTATGGATGTTAATTATTTTCCGGCTTATGTTCCCTGGCATACGATATCCCTATATAAGCTGTATAAAATTACAGGCTCCGCTGAATACAAAGATGCAATATTTAAATTAAATGACAAACTTATAAAGATGCAGAACCAGGATGGAAAACCGTACATCGATTACCTGGGAAGGTTTCATGACCCGGACTACCCTGAATACGGCGTCCCCTTTTCAGGCAGCACTGCAATTTATGTGGAAGGTTTGACCTATGCCTATGAGCTGGCAGAGCTTGATAAAGATTACGAGAGGATGTATGAGTATGAAAAATCAATCCTTCTGGGTGTCCACAACCTTATAAATCTCCAGTTTGACGGTGAAGATATGTACTACCTCTCATACCCCGGGAAGGTAAGGGGGGCAATGAGGTTCAGGGTTGATGATAACAGGATAAGGATTGATACCACGCAGCATGCCGTGGATGCATTAAACAGGGTGTTGGATACCCTTTATTAGGGAAAAGTCCGCTGCAAATATATGCTATAATAAGATAAAATTATTCCTGGTTTATTATTAATATGGTAAAAGAAAGAAGCAGTAAATCTGAAAGTAAAAAAGATACCGGTTCAAAGTATTCACTGGAAGACCTTCTTAAAATTGATGCCGGGAATGTGGAAAAACCCGGTGGAGTTTTAAATGTGCTCAGGGAAGAAATAGCAAGGCATAATTATTACTACTACATAAAAGACAGCCCCATAATAAGTGATGCCCAGTATGACAGGTTAATGCGCAACCTGGAAAAGCTTGAGAAAAAAAATCCCGGGCTAGTAACCCCTGATTCACCGACCCAGCGGATTGGAGCTCCTCTTGAAGGCGGCTTTTCAACCGTGGAGCACGGAGAGAGGATGCTGAGCCTGCAGGATGCGTTCAGCTATGGTGAGCTAAAAGATTTTCTTACACGGGTATATAAGGATATGGGAAAGGGTAAGAAGGAAATAGAGTTTGTATGCGAGCTTAAAATAGACGGCTCGGCGGTATCGCTTGTTTATGAAAACGGCAAATTCGTAAGGGGCGCCACTAGGGGTGACGGCGTCAGGGGCGAGGATATAACTTCAAACCTGAAAACCATAAGGGCAATCCCTTTGAGGCTTCTTAAAAAAAAGGGCACAGGTATCCCGGATAAGCTCGAAGTAAGGGGCGAGGTGTATCTTGCAAAGGATGAATTCAGGCGTATTAATGCTGAGAGGGAGAAGGAAGGGATGCCTCCTTTTGCCAATCCAAGGAATGCGGCTGCCGGCTCCCTGAGGCAGATAGACCCAAAAAATACCGCGAAGAGGAGGCTTAACATCTTTATATACGGCGCTGTAAATGCTGAAACACATGGAATCTCAAGCCATTACGATATGCTTAAGTACCTTGCCGGCATGGGGCTTAAGGTTAATTCCAATATAAAAAAGGTTGCGGGTTTTGACAGGATTAAGGATTACCTTAAAAGCTGGGAAGAAAAGCGCAAAGAGCTCTCCTATGAGACTGACGGTGTGGTTATTAAGGTGGATGACTTCTCACAGCAGAAAAAACTGGGGCAAACCTCAAGAAACCCAAGGTGGGCAATCGCCTATAAATTCCCTCCCGAGGAGGAGGTTACGAAAATAAAGGGTATAGAAGTAAGCGTGGGAAGGACGGGGGCGCTTACCCCGGTGGCGGTGTTAAAGCCGGTAAAGGTAGCGGGCTCAACCATCTCGCATGCCACCCTGCATAACGAGGATGAAATAAGAAGAAAAGGGGTTATGATTGGCGACTGGGTGGTAATACACAAGGCGGGGGACGTAATACCGGAAATCGTAAAGGTTATAAAAAAAAG
This sequence comes from Actinomycetota bacterium, assembly GCA_034660395.1. Classification (GTDB taxonomy): domain Bacteria; phylum Actinomycetota; class Humimicrobiia; order Humimicrobiales; family Humimicrobiaceae; genus JAQVEM01. The sequence continues at coordinate 7,468 of JAYEJA010000092.1, read as the reverse complement.
AAGGGACGGCACCCAGAAGAAATTCAGGATGCCCAAAAAATGCCCCGTTTGCGGCTCGGAGGTAATAAAACCGGAAGGGGAAGTCGCGCTGCGGTGCACTTCCATTGCCTGCCCCGCGCAGCAGTATGAAAGGATTGTACACTTTGCCTCAAAGGGGGCAATGGATATAGACGGGCTCGGTCCTGCAATTGTTGAAAAGCTGATTGAGGAAGAATTAATTGGAGACCCTGCAGATATTTATTACCTGAAATATGATGATATATTTTCACTTGAAAATTTTAAGGATAAATCGACAAAAAACCTTTTAGAATCAATAGAGGAAAGCAAGAAAAGGCCTCTATCCCGGCTTCTTTTTGCGCTGGGGATTAGATACGTGGGATCACATACCGCGGAACTGCTGGCAGGGGAATTTTCCGGCCTTGACGGGCTGAAGGGAGCTGGGTACGAAAAAATTGAGAAGATAAGGGAAGTAGGGCCGAAGATAGCGGAAAGTGTGGTTGCCTTCTTCAGGCAGGAGCAGAACTTAAAGGTTATAGAAAAGCTCAAGCGCGCGGGCCTGAACCCTGGCTCAAAATCCAGGAAAGTTGAAGAGAAGAAAGCTTTCAGCGGCAAGACTTTTGTTCTTACCGGAAAGCTTGAAGGTTTCTCAAGAGATGAAGCAAAGATAGTCATAGAGGGCTTCGGCGGCAGGGTGACCTCAAGCGTGAGCAAATCCACTGACGCCGTTATTGCCGGAGAGAGCCCCGGGAGCAAGCTTGATGATGCCGGAAAGTATGATATCAAGGTTATAGATGAAGATGAGTTTAAGGAAATGATAGAGGAGTAATACCGGGAGGGTCTGCCTGTATCAGGGGAAGCATAATAGAAGCTTTATAAAATTTTAACACTTGTATTTTATATGTCTGACAGAAGGTATAAAAAAAGCAATGTCCCTGAAAGCACGGGAGTTGTGCTTGATGTAAAATGGAATGCCAGGGATGCGATAATTTCACTGGTTTTTGTAACCGTGGTCCTTGTTGCCGTATATTTCGGCTCTGCCTGGCTGTTTAAGGTTTTTGGGGGTATTGAATTTTTTAATTCTTCCAATATAAGCAATGCCAGCTTCGTAGTATTTTATGTGGTCCAGATTATTCTGATGCTGGGGGTAGTATGGTTTTTTGCTATTTTTAAAAGGCAATCGGGCCTGAGGGACCTGGGACTTCGTTATTACAGTATCCTTAAGACAATCTGGTATTCTTTTATTTCCCTGGTAGCCATTTTTATTGTAAGATTTTTATATTATGACCTGCTGCTGTATACCCTGTTTGGGATAGAAGCGCCTTCCAGTAAGATCGAGGTCCTTATAAAAAGCGGAAATGTATCAATTAACACCCTTATGATAATAGTGGCGTTGATTGCCCCCTTAAGCGAGGAGATTTTTTTCAGGGGGTTTTTGTATCAGGCATTCAAAAAAAACTGGGGGGTTAATGCGGGGCTGTTTTTATCTTCATTTCTTTTTGCCGCGGTCCACTTTGAGATATACAGATTCATACCGATTATGATTATAGGGTGGCTTCTTGCCTACCTTTTTGAAAAGACAAAATCACTGCTGCCTGCAATTTTTCTTCATGGAGTTTACAATCTGGCGCTTATAATGATTTTACTGGTGCAGCTGGAAATTATAAAGCTGTATTAATAGGATAAAATATTTGTTAAAATGTTATATCTAAATCTGCCTTAAATTATAATTGTTATTTAAATTTTAAGTGGTATTCTGTAATATTATCAGGCAGGTGAAAAAGGCGCGTTTTAAAATTTAAGAAGGGGATTTTTTATGGGAAGAATTTCCAGAGATGATGTCAGGTATGTTGCGAAGCTTGCAGAGCTTGATATCGAAGATGAAGAAATAGAAAAGATTACATCCCAGCTGGATAAGATACTTGATTATGTGGCAGAAGTAAGCAGGGTGGATACTGAAGGCATTACCCCCCTGCCGCATATACTGGATATAAAAAATGTCCTGAGGGAAGACGTGCCCGGGGAATCAATAACCCCGGAAGCTGCACTTAAAAACGCACCCGATGAGTCGGATTCCGGCTTTAAGGTTCCCAAAATAGATTAAAAAATATAAACAAAGCTGGCAGGAGATAGTTTGGAAACGTATTACCTTACGGCTCACGAGTTAAGGGATAAGCTTGATAAAAAAGAAATAAGCTCTACGGAGTTAACCAAAAGTTCTTTCGGCCGCATTGAAGAAGTTGAAGATAGGATAAATTCATTTATAAGGCTGGAGAAGGAAAGGGCTCTTTCAAAGGCCAAAGAGGTTGACTCCCTTATAGCATCGGGAGAAAAAGTAGAAGAGCTTACCGGCATTCCCGTGGCCGTAAAGGATAATATATGCACAAAAAATATCACCACAACGTGCGCTTCAAAAATTCTTAAGAACTATGTCCCCGTATATAATGCAACTGTGGTAGAAAAGCTTGAAAGCCGCAATTACATACTTTTGGGGAAATCAAATATGGATGAGTTCGCAATGGGCTCATCAAGCGAAAATTCTCATTTTGGTCCGGTAAAAAACCCATGGGACATAGAAAGAGTGCCGGGAGGTTCAAGCGGCGGGCCTGCGGCATCGGTTGCATCAGGCGAGGCAATATGCGCCCTGGGTTCCGATACCGGGGGGTCCATAAGGCAGCCGGCATCACTCTGCGGAATTGTGGGTCTTAAGCCCACATACGGATTGGTATCAAGGTACGGGCTTGTGGCATTTGCGTCATCCCTTGACCAGATAGGGCCCCTTACCAGGGATGTTGAAGATTCCGCCCTGGTGCTTAATGCAATATGCGGGCATGATAAAAATGATTCAACTTCCGTAAATAAAGAAATTCCTGACTACAGGAGTTTTTTAAAAGATGACATAAAGGGGCTGAAGATAGGCATTCCTTCAGAGCTTATGGTTGAGGGAATTGACAGCGGGGTAAGGCAAAGAGTTGATAAAGTAATTAAAATGGCTGAAGACATGGGAGCGGAGGTTGAAGAGATATCAATTCCCAGCTTGAAGCATGCTTTAAGCGTGTATTATATCATAGCGCCCTCCGAAGCCAGCTCCAACCTCTCAAGGTATGATGGTGTGAGGTACGGCTACAGAAATAAGGAAGCGCCGACCTTAAGGAAAATGTATAAAAAAACCAGGGCAGAGGGTTTCGGAGACGAGGTTAAAAGAAGGATAATGATAGGGACCTACTGCCTTTCAGCCGGTTATTATGATGAGTTTTATGAAAAGGCGCGGAGGGTAAGGACTATTATTATAAATGATTTCAGGAAGGCGTTCGAAAAATTCGATGTCCTGCTTTCGCCGACATCTCCCACTACCGCTTTTAAGATAGGGGAGAGAATGGAAGACCCGCTGACCATGTACCTTTCCGATATATGCACCATACCGGTTAACCTGGCAGGGCTCCCGGCGGCTTCAATTCCGGCAGGGCTTTCAAAGGACGGGCTTCCGATAGGTGTCCAGGTCATAGGAGATGCATTAAGGGAAGATAACGTTTTGAGGGCGGCTTACAGTCTTGAGAAAGCAATAGGGTTTAAGGACCTGCCGGAGCTTTAGCAGGGCAGGCAGTGTTTTTTTAAAAATATATTTTTATATAAATCTGGCTAAATAAGATTATGGGAAAAGAAAGTAAATACGAATCGGTAATAGGGCTTGAAACGCATATAGAGCTTAACACGGAAACAAAAATGTTCTGCGGATGCAGGCTTTCTTTTGGCGATGAAAAGAATACCCATACCTGCCAGGTATGTCTTGGCCACCCCGGCTCGCTGCCGGTTACCAACAGGAAGGCGGTTGAATATGCTGCAAAGATTGCCCTGGCACTGAACTGCAGGATTAACAAATATACCATCTTCCACAGGAAGAATTATTTCTATCCGGATATGCCTAAAAACTACCAGATTTCACAATACGACATCCCCCTGGGAGTGGAGGGGCATCTTGATATTAATATGGGCGGATACGTAAGGAGGGTAGGTATAACGAGGGTTCATATGGAGGAGGATACCGGGAAGCTTCTTCATACTGGTTCGACAGGAAGGATAAGTGAATCCGAGGCAAGCGCAGTTGATTTTAACAGGGCGGGCACCCCGCTTATAGAGGTTGTTACCGAGCCGGATATGAGGTCCCCCGAGGAAGCAAGGGAATACATGATAAACTTAAGGAACCTTATATTATTCCTGGGGGTAAGCGATTGCAGCATGGAAGAGGGGAGCATGCGCTGTGATGCCAACGTTTCGGTAAAGGAGAAAGCGGCAAAAAAGATTGGGACGAAGACAGAGATTAAAAATTTAAATTCTTTCAGGTTTCTTCAGAGGGGGCTGGAGTATGAGGTAAAGAGGCAGGTAGATGTGCTGGAATCAGGGGGCAGGGTCAGGCAGCAGACAAGGCATTATGATAACAGGAGCGGAACCACCAAGACCCTGAGATCCAAGGAAGAAGCTCATGACTACAGGTATTTTCCGGAGCCAGACCTTGTTCCTATTTATGTTGAGGATAAAATGATTGAAGAGGTAAAAAAGACGATTCCCGAGCTTCCTTCCGAAAAAGCAAAGAGGTTTGAGAGCGAGTATGGCCTGACCGGGGAGGATTGTGTGTTCCTGGCAAATAATATGGATATGGCTGATTATTTTGAGGAGAGCTGCAGGCATTATGATAATCCTAAAAATATTGCAAACTGGATAATGGGTGATTTCAGCGCCCTTATGAATAAAAATAAGGTGGAGTCAATAAGGAAGAGCAAAGTGTCCCCAAAAAACCTGTGCAAGATGCTAGAGATAGTGGATGAGGGTAAAATCAGTTCCAAGATGGCAAAGTCAGTGTTTGAAGAGATGTTTGAAACAGGCAGGGACCCCGGGGATATTATCGAGAGCAGGGGCCTGAAGCAGATAAGCGATGAAGGTCTTTTAGGGTCGGTTATTGATGAGGTTATAAGTGAAAATCCCGAGCCGGTGGAGCAGTTCCGGGGAGGGAAGGAAAAGGCCTTAAGTTTTCTGGTCGGAAAAGTAATGGCAAAAACGAAGGGGAAGGCAAATCCTCAGCTGGCGGTTAAAATTATAAAAGAAAAAATAGGTTGATAATCTGGCAGAAATTAATATAATTTAAAATTTGACGGGTACTTATTTTTTATTGTTTTTTGATATCTTTATAATTATAGTTACATTTGATATATATTTGAGTAGACTTTATTTATTTAATTTATAAAATAATTTTTTATATAAAAATTTAAATTAATTAATAACAGAAAGGGATTTTAAATGGCAAAAAAAATCGGGGTTCTAACAGGCGGAGGAGATTCATCGGCAATAAACGCAGCCATAAGGGCTATTTTTGTGAGAGCAGCTCAGTATGGATATAAGATAGTAGGAATTAAAAACGGATGGGAAGGCCTTATAAAGGGAAATGCGGAAGAGATGTGCAGGGAGTCAGTTTCGGGCATCCTTTCTGAAGGCGGAACCATACTGGGAACATCAAGGACCAACCCCTTTAAGGTGGAAAATGGAGTTGAAAAGGTTAAGGAGAATATTAAAAAGCTGGAGCTTGATGCAATAATAACAATAGGAGGGGATGACACCAACGGAGTTATAACCCGCATGAAACAGTATGGGGTAAAAGGCGTGGGGATACCGCAGACTATTGATAATGACATCGCGCATTCCGATTATTCCATTGGTTATGATACCGCACTGGAAGTCGTTACCGGATGCATTGATAAGCTTCACACAACCGCATCTTCACATCACAGGATAATGATAGTGGAAGTTATGGGAAGAGATGCCGGCTGCCTTGCGCTGAATGGAGGTATTGCCGGTGGCGCTGATGTTATATTGATTCCGGAGGTTCCTTTTGATTATGATGAGATAGTAAATACTATTGAGAGCAGAAGGGAACGCGGCAAGGACTTCAGTATAATTGCAGTGGCAGAAGGAGCAAAGCCGGCTGAGATTAAAGGCCAGGTAGCATCTTCAGAAGAAGTTGACAGCTTTGGTCACGTAAGGCTTGGCGGTGTAGGCAATGTAATTGCCAGGGAGATTGAGAAAAGAACCGGCTATAGCACCAGGGTAACCATACTGGGGCATCTGCAGAGGGGCGGAAGGCCGACTGCTTTTGACAGGATAGTTGCTACACGGCTTGGAGTTAAGGCGGTGGACCTCGTCCACGAGAGCAAGTTTGGCGAAATGGTGGTTATGGAAAACGGAGAGATAAAATCTGTTTCACTGGAGAAAGCCATAAAGGAAGAGAAGCTACTGGATAAGGAGCTTTATGAAATATCAAAGCTTTTTAAATAGGATTTACCTTAGGTTAAAATACAGAGTTAATTAAAGATAATAAAGGGCCCTTTTTAAGGCCCTTTATTTTATTGGCTATTAGAATTGTTGAGGTACTCAAACTTGAGATTTTGATTCCTAAACAAATACCCATTTTTTATTTTTGGTTATTTGATTTACAAGTAGTAGGTCAATTTGAAATATTAGCTATGGATAGAAAGGATAATTTATGAAAAAAATAGACTATGTAAAAAACGCTCAAGCAAAAAAATATAAGTGAAAATTTAAATATTATATCTTTTAGCATAGTCAAACAAGCTACCGGCGAGTATGTTAAAAATCCCGCTGCAGTTGCTCTAAGAAGATTAGGCAGTCTTAAAGGCGGTAGAGCACGAGCCAAAAAGCTCAGTGCTAAAGGAAGAAAAGAGATTGCTTGAAAAGCCGCAAATAAGCGTCGGGGTGAATAATTATTTTAAACCATGTCTTCCTCACAACTTAAATAAATGTGGTATAATGTAAAGTTTGACAGACTTAATAGTAATGAATTAGTTGAGGAGGCAATAAAGCAAAAAGTAGGGGTATGCAGAGATTTATATCATGGAACTTCAATATATAATGCTCAAAAAATCCTAAAAACTAAAACTTTTATAATTCCCAAAAAACCTGGAGGATATTTGGGAAGAGGTATATATTGTTATCTTCATGATACAGAAGCAAGTAGGATTTATGCTAGAAAGAAAAAAGAGAAGATTGCTGTTCTTAAGTTAGTGGCAAATTTAGGTAATATTTTTTTTGTTTGTAATGAATTATATGATTATTTTCATAGAATAGCTAAAAAGCATGAAGAAATTGAATTAGTAATGAAGGAAAAAATTGGATTTATTATTGAAAAATTTGTTGAACAAGTTATAATACCCGATTATGATGTTAATATAAGTACAATGGGTCACTCTTATATGCTTAACCGAAAAAGATGTGTAACAATGTATTGCTTACGCAATAACAAAATGATTAAAGTTCCTGAATCATTATATTGGAGGGAAAAAATGAAAAAAGTTATTTCAAATAAAGAAATAGTCAAAAAAGCTAAAAAATGGGTAGAAAGTTTTACATTTAATGAATTCAGTAAGATGTTAAAGGAAGAAATATTCTTTTCTGAATTATATGA
>JAYEJA010000091.1:0-47607 GCA_034660395.1 Actinomycetota bacterium | reverse complement strand
GTCGTTTCCTAACACACATCAGGTGTCTTCTAATCTTTCTCTCCACCCAGTCCTTGACATATGCAAAGCACTCAGAGGAGTTTCCAATCCTGAAGTAGTTTATCCATCCTCTCAAGATGGGATTTATAAGGTTACCCCCATTGTCAAGACAAAATATCGACTAAGGTATAGCTACACTTTTATATTAGAAACAATACGATCTTTACCAAAATATATCTCTGCTGGAGGAGAATATCCCAGACTGGAATGTAGCCTTTCGTTATTGTAAAAGCTAAAATAATCATCTATAGAAGCTTTTGCATCTATACAACTGTCATAATCTTTGAGATATACCTCTTCGTATTTTATTCATTAACATCATATTGTATTCACTTTCGCCTTTAGGCTTCCAGTAATATGTACTTCTTGATAAACCCAACAGCTCACACTGCCTGTTTACTGCTATCCTGTGATCTGGATCTATTGCTTCAAGCTTCTTACTGCAACTTAGCTCAGAACTTTTTTTTTAGCCATTCCAGTTCTACAGTAAGCTGGCCTATTTTATTATACAGATCAGCAATCAGTTCTTCCTGCTCTGCTGCTCTACTGTCTTTTTTTAATGGATTTTTAAATCCCTCCTGCATTTGTTCTATTCCTTTCTTTTTCCACTTGTGTGCCTGTGTCGGATGAATTTTATACTCGCTGCATATCTGGCTTACTGTTTTTCCTGCCCTAACATTTCTTTTACTACCCTTGTTTTAAAAGCTGGACTGTAACTTTTTTTTGTTATGTTTTTCATAACTGTATTTTACCCCCTTACTATAGCTATATCTTACCTCATTTTTTGTCCAGTTTTTGGGGGTAATTATAGTCAGTCATAATCAGATACTTTCTATCTTTATCTTCAACTATTTCAAAAACAAAACTCCACTCCTTGTGTTTTACTCTTGCACTCCAACCATTTTGTATTGCATCTTTTTGAACAGCATGTGAAATAGTTGTATGTGTTCTATAACCATCCACAAGTGCTTTCACATATTCTGGCCAATTCTGAACTGTGGCCCTTGTTGCAACATCTTTAAATCGCCCATTAATTAATCTTTTAGCCATTTTACTCTCCTATTTATAATTTATTTTACCTTTGAGGTTCATTAAACATTATCTATAAATTCTCTGCCAAAATCACTTATTTTATACACAACCTCAATACCCTTTTTTTCTCTTACAATTAAATTCAGATCAAACATTCTCGCCATTAAACCAGCCCTTTGAGTATTAACAAACTTATCTGTTGCTTTCCAATTATTTGATTTCCATTTATATCCTATTTCTTCCTTTAAAAGTCTGTTAATATCAGTTCTATCAGAAACCCCACTAGTTATTTTTTTTAGTAGCCAATTAATTGCATAATTTTCGCCTGGAACATACTTTTTAATATGCTCTATATAGAACTTTATTTCTTCATTATTTAGACTCGTATTATATTTTTCTTTATCCATAATAGGATTAATTAATTTTGAGAATTCAATTCCTGGTTTCGTTAGACCAATTAATATTTTAGATTTCGTATCTCTTTTCAAATTTACAAATCTAAGGTTAACCATCGCACCATCAAGAAGATCATCGCTCCGTAAATTTGCAAGAAAATGAGATTTATATCTTAACAAGCTTTTATATTTGCCTTTTTCTGGGAGACCGGCAGATATCCTTTTCTGCTTCAGAACTTTGTTGGAATATTCATGCTCTTTTATTGTATAACTGACATTCGATGCAATTTTGGCAGCTTCTTCTCTAAATTCTTCCAATTCTACCCATTGATCATTATTAATCATATTAAAAAGCACTCTTAAACCTAATTTTATAGGAAATACTCTGTTAATCTGGCCCCATAACCAAATAAAATTATTACTAATTTTGTTACTATCTACTCTTGGAACTGAACTTACTATATCTTTTAATTCTGGTAATGGTACTGGGACTGGATTAATATCCTTTAGTTCTAAATTTTTAAAACCAGAACTTTCCACTTTTTTTGATATTAAGGCATTTCCAGTATTTGTTAATTTATCTTCATCACTGCCTTCTAAATAGACTTGATTGGTAATAGCAGTCGATACAAATTGGGCAATACTATTATATTTTCCATTTTCAATTAACCTCTCAATTTTTTCAGCTTGATTCTTGGATATATCAACTACATACTTCATAATAGACCTCCAATATTTATATTGTTAACAACGTGATATAAATTTAACCATAATATTTTATAAATGTCAACATTTTATTTAAAATGCTAACATTGTTAATTATTTTATTGTAAGACTATGACATTATTAACATAATGTAATTATTATAGTATTTCAAGACTTATATCTTTATTCTTATATTTCTATATATTATGATTATAATCTACCAATATTTTTTTAAAAAAATTTTTTAATGTCAGTAATCCGGCCTATCGAGGGCCCTCTTAATGATGGAATTTCGAACTCTTTTAAAGGAATAAAATAAGGTTAGAATATTAGACTTCTAATTCTAGTTTATAGTATTTTTTACAAATTTTATTGGAATTAATTCTAAATGACTTTTCCCGCCGACTTATATAACTTAGGTTATGTACTGCTTTCTTTCTGAAAACTTAATCTTTTGCCATAATAACATTTTCTTTCTCAAAATATTTACACTTATCACTGAATAAACATAACTTACATTTTGATTTTGGTGTACAAATATCCCTTGAAAAATCTAATAAAGCATAATTATATTCTTTAAAGTTTTTTTCTGGTGTTAGTTTGCCTGCTAATTGTATAAACCATTTCTTTCTCCTGGTTTCGCCATCTGTTTCAAAACCAAAATATCTTCCCAAAAATCTGACAATGTTGCTATCTATAATTACGTCCCATTTTCCAATATGCAATGATCTGTATGCTGAAGCTATATAACTTCCTATTAATGGAAGTTTCAACAGATCGTCCTTTGATTCAGGAATATCTTTTTCCGAAACATACTTAGCAAATTTGGTAATTTGTTTTTCTCTCCAGTAAAGACCGAGATTTCTAAATAAATATTTCTTCTTTTTATCTTTCAGAAAATCTTCAGGTGTCTTATATTTCTTACAGAAGTTAATATATACAGGCAGGACCTGATTGGCATTTGTTCTCTGTAACATTATTTCAGAAATAAGAGCATGCCACCTATTATCTGTTTTCCTCCAGGGGTAAGGAGAATAATTTACTTTTCCCCATTTTATAAGGGACTCTTGGAATCTTTTTATATCTTTTTTGCTTATCTTGAGGTGCATTTAGTTGCAAGATCTAAATATTCACTCTTTTTAGAATATTTTTTTGGCTTTTCCTTACTCAGAACCTTTACTATTTCCTTAGCAATATTAAAAACCAGAGGTACAACAACAGAATTTCCAAATTGCTTGTAGGCCTGTGTATCTGAGACAGGAATACTAAAGTGTTCTGGAAATCCCATCAACCTCGCACACTCTCGAGGTGTTAACCTGCGTGGATTATTACCATTTTGTGAAATTAAAATTTCTGAACCATCTTTATAATACCTAGCACTTAAAGTTCTGGAATATCCATCAGGATCTGCTAATCCATAGCCAAAACCATTTCCTTTTTCCCGATGTTTTTTGGCATAATTCCGGAGATAATCCCAGAGATGCTTAGATAAAATATATTTTTTATCAACATTTTTTTCAAGGATATCTCTAAACTTTAATTTCTTTTTAGATTTATTATCAGGAAAATTGAATTCCACTGGTTCCCTGAATCCAACAATAAATACTCTTTCCCTGTGTTGTGGCACATAATTAACAGCATCCAGTACCTTGAAATGAACCTTATATTTTAATTCCTTCTCAAGCGTATCCATTATTACCTTAAATGTATTTCCTTTATTATGTGATTGTAAATTTTTTACATTCTCAAGAAGGAACGACTGTGGATTTTTATCTTTTAATATTCTCTTTATCTCGAAAAATAAAGTTCCCTGTGTGGGATCCTCAAATCCATGAGGCCTCCCAAGTGCTTTCTTTTTAGAAACTCCTGAAATTGAAAAAGGCTGACATGGAAATCCAGCAACCAGTATATCGTGGTCGGGTATCTCTGAACTACTTATTTCCCTTATATCACCTGCAGGTTTCTCTCCAAAATTTTCCTTATATGTAATCTGGGCAAATTTATCCCATTCTGAGGAAAAAACACATTTACATCCCGCTTTTTCAAATGCTATTCTGGTTCCACCAATACCGGCAAAAAGATCTATAAAGCTGAACATTATATTACTCCATTATCTTTCCATCTTTTCATAGCAGGATCAAGATGATCTTTAAAAAACTGTCTGAAGCTTAAAACATTTACATCATTATTATAACACTTATCTTTTAATGTTTGTGGGCATACTACATAAATTCTGTGCTTTAGCATCTCTTCTAATTGTGTAGAAGATATCTTTTCATCTATTGTTGCAAGATAAAATCCGAGACCTCTTGTTCCTTCCGTAACAATCTGTCTCCATCTCTCTCTTAAGGTCCGCTTAGTTGTAAAAATTATACAATCCAGAGGATTTTCTCTATAATGCTTTTCGGATGGCATCAAAAAATCATGTTTTCCATTTATTAAGATTTGTTCATTAAAAGGATAATTCAGACTTTTAAATAAACTGTTAGTAATAGACTCGAAAGTTTTACCAGACCTTGACCTTCTTGATTGAGATAACGATAAAAAGAATTTATCAAACGAGTAAAAATATTCACCCAGAGATTCTTTTATTTCTAAAATACTTTTAATTCTTTTACTTTGATAAAGATATTCGATAAAAGTACTGAATACTTCTTTTCCATATATTTCCTCATAGATCAAATATAGTCTGTACGCTTCTTTTTCAATATTACTGAAAATGGAATCAAAATTATTTTTAATTTTATTATTAGTTAAATTTTTTGATGTAACAATATTTTTTACAGCTTCTTCAGTGATTAATTTCTGGTGTTTTAGAAATATATGACTTGAATCTGCAAATGCTCTCAGATCAAATTTTATCAAGGTTATGTCTCCCCAGTTAAATTAACTTCATTTTAAATTTTTATCTCATTATAATCAAGATATTATAATAAAACTATATGCAATATAGACACTTTTACACCTGAATTGTGTATAATAAAAATAGATATTTTTTTGATTTTAAAATTTATTATATAATGACACTGTGTTTTTAATTTTATGAAAAGAAATCCTGAATCTCCCTAGAATCCCTCATTATCCTTAATTCTAACTTTTAGCTTGGACCGGTTTTTATAGGAAAGGTCAATAATAGAGTTTCCTATAACTCCTTCTACATTATTATACTTATAAGCAACAAAAATTTGCTTTGGCTTTTCAATTTTTTTCAGGTGACAACTTTTAAAATTGTTAAGCAACCTTTTATAATAATTATTAATAGAAAATTTTTTTTATTACTATAAAATAGTGTTTAATTATGAAAATATTATAACATTATTTTTTATTATGGTTAGAAGAAACAATAATATAAAAATATATAATCCAAAAATATATCCTTTTAAAGAAGAATGGAAAAAGCTTAAAAAAAGTGGTGGTATAATCTGGACATCTATCCTTCTTGTAGTAGGATTTGCTTACATAATTCTTGACTATTTAATGGAAAAGAAAAATTTATTTAATTTTTTCATATTTAAAACTTTCAATATTATAGATATTTTATTTCTTTTAGTTGGTGTTTTTTTATTTATTTTCGTTATTATTAAAGTTTTAATACCTTTTATTTTTAAACCTATAAATCATTACTTACTAGATTTTTATAAAAAAAATAAATATTATAATAAAGCTTTGCAGCTTTGGGCTTATGAATCTAAATCAAATTGTATTGTCAATATTCCAAGACTAAATATAAGTATCAAAGGGACATTTAATATTGATTTCCATAATGACAAAAAAATATTTAAAGAGGCTAGTTTTAAAGTTGATGAAATTAATGGTAATAATTGGAGAATAGGAATTAAACTATTAAATATAAACAGAAATAGTGAAATGTTTTTTTTCCACCCATAATATTGATAGTGAAGACCAGAATTATATAAGTTTCAGATTAGCTAGTAAGGAAAAGGATAGTGCTATAGATAAATATTTCAAGGGTAATGATTTAAAATCAATCAAACCTTTTAAATATAAGATTGTATGTTCTGACAATTTAATTAGATGCTTTATAAATGATCTTCAGATAAAAGAAATTGATGAAATTCCAATAAATGAAGAAAATCTACATTCAGTCAGATTCCACTTATGGGGTTTATATAAAAATTCTGAAATTTCTTTAAAATTAAGTAATTTATTAATTGAATGGGATTAATTTGAAACTTCGCAACTCAAATCTATTGAATGTCTTATACTATTAAATTTTAAAGCTTTATTAGCTTACATCCTAAAGTGCTATATTTCATATGATGAGCATTATTGAGGTATTTAAATGACAACTTATAAAGGAATCCAAAACTATATAAAAAATAGATATAGCTATGCTATTAATTCTTGTACTAAATAGAAAAAACAAATTGAAATATCTCTCCTCACCTGTATAATTAAAACTGTAAAATTTAAGCTTATACAGTGTAAAAACTGTAAGTATAACCTAAGAAATATATCCTATTTTTGCGGCTTATAGCATAAAAAAAGTTGGAGTTAGCCTGTAAGCCGAGTTCTGTAATAACTTGTTATTTATCCAATACAAGGGCTACCTGAGAGAATCAGGGTGGACAATGGTCCGAAATTTATCTCCAATGCGCTTGACAACTGGACAAATCAAATAACATTAAGCTAGAGTTTTCTCGTCCCGGTAAACCTACGGATAATGCCTTTATAGAGTCCTTTAATGGTAGTCTTAGTGATGAGTGTTTTAATACTAATTGATTCCTGTCAATCAAGGATGCACAGAGTAAGTTAGATGTATGGAGAAGGGACTATAACGAGTCCAGACCTCATAGTTCTCTGTGAAACATGACTCCGGCTGAGTTTTCTGGTCAATTTTCCATAGGGTTAAATGAGCCGGATTACTAACATTATAAGTGGACTGGTTTTTGGGGGAAAGGTCATGTTACATATTTTTTAAATAATCCATATCCTCTTTTGAGATTACAAAATCAACATCTGCATTATTTTTCATATGTGAAGGATTCACAGTCTTGGGTAACGGAAGAAGGCCAAGCTGTAAAGCATAACGGATACATATTTGCGGTATCGAAACTCCATATTTTTCCGCGATTTTTTTTATTTCTTTATTTTTCATTAATTCTCCGTGTCCAATCGGTGAATAGGCCTCTACGAGAATTCCCTTATCTTTTGTATATTGAATCAACTCTTTTGGTGTATTGCTTATATGCGCCGGAATTTGATTTACCATCGGTTTTACGGAGCACGACTCAAATATGTTACTGATATCAGGTTCTTCAAAGTTAGAAACCCCGATAACATGAAGCTTTCCGGCTTCATATGCTTTCTCAAGGGCTCTCCACGCTTCACGATTTCCTTCCAGATACCGATCTTTTTCATGGAACTTTGCCCATGGTTTCGGGCTGTGAATAATCATCATATCAACATAATCAAGCCGTATATTTTTCAGTGATTGATCAATTGATAAAACAGCCTCTTCATACGACTTTATTTCTGCAGCAAGTTTTGTAGTCACAAAAATATCTTCTCTTCTAATGCCGCATTCTCTGATGCCGTCCCCTACTCCGCTTTCATTGTCATATGCCTGCGCCGTATCGAAGTGACGATAGCCGATTTTTACTGCATCCACCACTGCCTGCGCAACATCTTCATTGCTTATAAGCCATGTCCCAAGGCCTATTTTAGGAATCTCTACTCCATTGGATATCTTATACTTTTCTTCCAAAATCATGGTTAACCTCTCATCTCTTTTTTTTGATCGTGCATGTTTTTCTACGTCTACTTTTATTTTATAGCGACAGTTAAGAAATATCTATCGTTAGGCATGCCCGGAGAATATTTCTTAATATATGAATATTGAAGTTAAAATCTTAAAATTCTCTCACCTTCTAATCAGAAACAAAAAGTCCACCGGTCTTAATATTTTTATATTTTTATATGACCCCAATTTTATCAGATGCCTATCTCCGGATACTATATAATCACACTTTGCTGTAACTGCACATTCCAGTATCTTATCATCATCAGGATCATCTTTTACAAAAACAATCTTCTCATTAACTCTGGTAAGATGGCAGAACTCAAGTATGCTATCTATAAATATTTGTATCTGATTATTTTTCCATAAAAATTTTGATTTTAGCTTATTTTCTATCTCTCTTATTATATCCCTGCTTATAAATACATTTACTTTTCCAAACCTGCAAAATTGAATTATTTCCTCGCATACTCTCCCCAATAAAGCTGCCAAAATAAAAATATTTGTATCCAGGACTACTTTCAATTTACCGCCTTACTTTTCATGAAGCATCCTATCTATATCTTCCTCATCCCTTATTCCAAACTTTCTTGCGGTTTTATCTCCCCGGGCCCTTATCTCTGCCCATTTTTTATTTGCAGAATACTGCCTGAATGCTTCCCTTATTAAATCGCTTTTAGTTCTACTCTCTACCTTTGATACCTTTTCAATCTCTTCATATAATTCCCTGCTTAATGAAATATTTAAAATTTTTGTTTTTCTTGGCATCCTTGGCTCCAGTCATATTATATTTTTGAGTAATACTTATTATTACTCATTTACTATACCAAAATTTTATATATATTAAAGCTTTTCACATGCACATTCTATCCTATGTAAATAATTTATTTTTCTATGGTAAAAATTTGCTTTTTATTTTTACCCCTAATCCGTTAAAATATTAGAAAATTGCTTTCAAAGTGAATTGCTTTATACCAATCTTAAAAATAAATAATGGATAGAGAAACTAAAAAGTTATCACTATGAAATAAAATCTCTGCCTTTTTATAAGATAAGATTTCGAAACGCGCGGGATGAAATAAGTTAGCCCAATTTTTTCCCAAAATATATATATCTCACTCTTCTCTTTAAAACATGCCTGAAATAAGAAATCCTTGTTTCATACAGCATTTTAAAACCCAGCTTTTCGAAAAATTTAAATGACTTTTCCGATGGCGTCTTAATGTGAACCCCTTTTATCTTTTCTTTCTTTAGATAATTTAAATAAGCCCCGATTAACCTTCCCCCTATACCAAGGCCCCTGTAATTCTTATCTATGTTTATATGTAAAATTGCAGGATACTCTTTTTTTATAAACGAAGGCGCATAAAACTCTCCCTTTAAAAAACTACGGATATTAAAGAGAGTAAAGAGAAAATTTTTCTTTTTAAAAGCATAACCTTTAAAAAGAATTTTAAAAAAAGCTCCGGGAAGCACTGTAATTATAAATTTCGAAATCATTTTCTTCTCACTTTTTGCGCCGCTGAGATACCCTGCTATCTTCCCATCCCTTTCAGCCACAAAAATGGATTCCGGTTCAAAGTCCGTATGATAACGGGTTAAAAAATCCGAAAGAAACTTTCTCCCTTTAAAAAAATTCTCTGCGGGCTCTCCCATAAAGGCCGTATCACAGGCAATCTTCCTTACAAATTCCCTGTCACTTCTTTTATAAGCTCTTATAATTATTTCTTCTAATTTAGACATGACAAGAATAATCTATTGTATGGATTTCTTTTATTAAATTCAATTAACTTAAATTATTATAGTAACAATGATATTAAGAATCAAAAATATTGCTTTTTCATTTTAATAATAATCTTCTATTATAATTAAATAGAATTTCTTAAATTTCTATCTTGATAATATAATGGTATATTAAAAATATTCCCGGCACGATTAATTTTCTTATAACTAAAAAAGCTATGTCAAATAATATAAAAAACAATATGCCGGTAAAAACAGATAGGAAAAGAAAAAAGGATAGAATTTTTACCGCTATAAGAATCATCATAAGTATTTCACTGCTTACCTTTTTTATCATAAGAAGCTGGAGTAGCTTAAAAAATTTTACATCAATTTTAAGAGAGCTGAATCCGGCATTCCTCCTTCTTGCCGTGTCATTTTTTATTCTTGGAATAATTACCGAAATGCTGAGATGGGACACACTCTTAAGGGCCCAGGATATAAGAATTTCAAAAGGATACCTGACCCAGTCATTTTTTATAGCATATTTTTTCAGTAATATCTTTCCAACGAATATAGGAGGCGACATATACAGGGCCTATGACCTCCATAAAAATAAGGATATCCCCCTTGATAAAAATATCTCCGTTATAGTTGTTGACAGGTTTATAGGTATGTTCACGGGAAGCATCTACCTGGCTATTTCATTTTTTGGAGTTTACAGGTATTTAAATTTACCAACCATTATCAGTCTTTCCATACTTCCGGCAGGAGGTCTCCTGCTGTTTTTTATAATCTTAAAACCTAAAGTATTTAAAATAGACAGACTTTTTAAAAAAATACATTTCTTAACAAGATTTGAACCTAAATATAATTCATTTCTAAATCACTTTGTCAGCTACAAACATAAATTAAGATACCTGGCATTAAGCTCACTTTTCAGCTTTGCGGCCCAGGTGCTTTTCTATACAGGATTTTATTTTGCTGCGGTCTATATTAACCTTAACCTTCCGTTTTCCGCCTTCCTGTTTTTAATACCGGTTATCATCCTGATAACAAACGTCCCGATCTCTATAGGCGGTATAGGCGTCCGGGAAAATTCCTTCGTAATACTTCTTAAGAATTTTAATGTGCCTGAAGCAACAGGGGCTTTTTATGCCCTGGTTGCTTTATTTGTTATTATTTTCAGTGCACTGCTCGGAGGACTTATTTACCTGATAAAAAACATTTTCTACAGGTCAAAAGGAGTCTTGTAGCTGAATTTACAATATAAAAAAATTAAAGGGTTCTTTAAAACGGGATTATCCCGCTTCCCTCACAAGCGCTCTCAGAATGTGGACCATCCCGCCGGTATCCATACCGCAGTACCTTATTAGTGACTTTCTTATTCCTTCCGCTTCATCTTTCCCCGGTAAATCTCCTTTACTGTCATACTTACCGTTTATATAAAGAAAACTTACGCTTGCAGCACGCCCGTCGGCTATATCCATTCCCCCGTAGCTTAAATCAGTAATAGCAGGCAGAACACTTTTTACCGAAGCGCTCCCCTTCTGGGCTGGATTGTAATAATGGAAATTTTTAAAAGGCCTGTACAGGTCAACTATGCGCTTGAGTATAGAATCTATCCACGGGCCGTACTCAGGAAATGCCTCGGATAGCCCTCTCAAAATTCCTTTTTCAAATTGCTCGTAATAAACAATTATGCTGCCGCTTGTACCCAGGTGTTTCTTTAAACTTGAGAGCAGCTTCCCCCTGGGGTCTTCCAGCCCCTCCGCCAGAAAACCTAAATGTCTGGGCTTATCATTAATTGATTCCTGCACATGTATGGAATACTGGAAAGGTATATTCTCATAAGGCCCTGTACCATTATACAGTGGAATTGCAGTGGAAAAGGTTTCAAAGTCAAAATAATATAATGGGTATTTGAGACTGTTTATAAACTTTTTAATCTCCCTTTTGTTAATCAGCGGTTTTCCGTTTCTGGCACTGTCAATCTGCATCTGCTGCTTTAAGCTCAACCCATACCTGTCTTCTATATCCTCTATGGAGAGGACCCCTTTACTGAAAAGCTCTTCTGCCCTCTTCTTGTCGCCATAAAGGGTAAAAACATTGTTATCGGGTAAAAATTCCCAGCACATATCTTTTAACGGGCAGGAATAGGGATTATCGCAATGCCTTCCAATTAAAACATCCGGGGGGTTTTCCTCTTTTACAATCTCAAGCATTTCTCTTAAATTTTTCTCTATCATACCGGCAGCTTCACTGACTTCCTCAGTTATATCAGCCCTGGTGAACAATTCTTCGGGTCTTACATCACCAATTTTCACATACTGCCTGTCAATGTATGAAACATAACACTTTCTTATCTTCACACCTGATTTTTCAAAACAGTATCTCTGGAATGCTACGTCATGTATATATTCTTCCTTAAGCTGGGTAGAGCTCTTAACCTCCACTATATCCCAGCTGTCCTTTTCTGCCGGAACCAGGATATCCGCCCTGACATAAACATTGCCGCAGCTGCAGCTTGCCTCAAAAATTACCTTCCTCCCGGACAATTCTCTGCGTGTCGCTTCTATCTGCTCCTTAAAATCCCTTATTTTCCCAGGGTCAACTCCCCCGGGGTATAACTTTTTCGCATATTCACCCACCTGAATTCCCTGGCTGAATATAAACCGGGTCACAAAGTCCGGCTGCGGGATAGCTTTCCTGTCATTAACAAGGTACCATAAATATTTAAGGCACTGGAGTCCTTTAAGATACCTTGATTTTGATATGACTATTTTTCTATCCATAAAGAAACTCTAATTACCTAAAATCAGCATAAATATTTCCAAAGTTTATTCCTTCAATATTCCTTGAACCGTATTTGTCCCTTAACTTTCTCTTGGCATATGTCAGATTTTCATTTCTTACGCCATTCTTTAATGCAAGATATGCTTCTATAAAAGCAGCAAGGTCATCTGCTCCCTTTACCAGCGTTCCGTTTCTATTTTTTGTATCTGAAAATTCGTCTTCGGTAAACATTTTTATGTCTCCATGCCAGCTGCCGGGAATCAGCTTGTATATTTTTTTCTGCATCTCCTCAATCTCATAACTTTTTATTAAACCGTCAAGTCCCTTAACCGATTTTTTTACCGGGTTAATTATATCCCTTGTCAGAACCTCCGGCAGGTCATGGAAAAGCCCTGTAAAATAGTTGTTTATACAGTTCTCCCTTGCCAGCCCTGCCTCACAGGAGAATAAAAATGAAAAAATTGCAACTATCAGCATGTGCCCCAGCACCGATGTCTTCGGTATGCGGTAGAGGTGGCTCCACCTCTGATGAAAGCGCAGCTGGCTGCATGTGTCTGCAAACTCAACCAGTTTCTTATTATTTAAAAAAAACTCCATGCACTCCAGGTCACTGTATTTACTCTGACCCTTCGAAATGCTTTCAGCAATCTCCTCAACCAGGTAAAGCCGCGGGTTTGCCTTTTTTATGATATCAAATTCCCATTCCGTTACATAAAAATGAGCCGCGCCTACTATTCCTGCTTCAAGCGTCTGCTTTTCCTTAAATAAGTACTCTTTAAACCTCGAGTTAAAATCGCTGCCTATTTCTTCAGTAACAGGGCTTATTCTGTCAAAAATCCACCTGTTAAGCTCCCTGTAATGTTTTTTGTCCTCTCTTATGCGGTCTATAAGCGGCGGCTTTAAATCTGTAAGCGTTATTCTTTTAAACATTTCAAATATTCCAATTTCTATTATTTCAAGCCAGTCAATTTCCCTTCCGTCATTAATTTCTTCCTCACACTTTCCAAGAATATAGATTAAAACCATTTTCTGCGCCTGCTTATCAAGCTCGGTCAGCTCAATGGTGCGTATCTGGTCATTCCACCGCTGCATGCTTGCTGCCTCATAGATTTTTAATAAAAGAGGTTTTCCTATCATATAAATTCCAGTCCTTCAAAATTGAAAATTCCAGCTAATATCAGCCATCAAGTAATAGCATTTACTCAAATTTATTTCATTATAAAACAGTGTATATCATAGATTTTATTTCTTCAAATAAAAGATGCGCCGCCCGCTGCAACATACGGTTTAAACAGCTTTTCATGCGCGTTTACCGCTGATTATATAAATTTTTTTAAATTAATGTTTTATTATAATTTACACCTTTTGCTGTATAATATACTGGTATCACCCTTTATTAAAAAGATGGGAAAAATGGACAAACTGGAAACAATTAAAATATTTAATTCAAGGATAGAGGCAGAGCTTGCCAGAAGCTACCTTGAAAGCTCCGGTATTAAAACTGAGATACTATCGGACGACGCCGGCCAGAGCTACCCCTCACTCCAGAGTGTAAGAGGAGTTAAACTTCTGACCTCACCAGAAAACCTTAAAAGGGCAAAAAAGCTTCTTGATAAAAAAGAAAAATCAGATGAATGATACAAAAAACAACAATCTCTCCAATTTAAAAATAGGAGTTATTGAGCTGCATGAGCTGAATAGTTTTATGGATATATTAATTGAAGCCTTTTTTGAGAAACTTAAATTAATATACTATCACGATAAGTATGCAGCATATAATATTATAAAATCAGAGGTACACAGAAATATTAAAATCAAAAGGCATTACGCCGCCAGACTGAATGATAGGGTAATTGGTATCCTTGACCTGGTAACCAGTGATAATTTAAAGAATTACTCCAGAAGCTTGCTCACCTATATCAGATACCTGGGCTTTGCCAGAGCTCTAAAATCTTTCACCCTGACCCGTTTTGAAATACCCCGGCTTTCACCTAAAACCTTATACATAGATAACCTCGCAGTAGATAAGAACTATAGAAATAAGGGTATCGCAGGTAAAATGCTTTTATTCGCAGAAGATATTGCCAGAAGAGATGATAAAAGCGCCCTTACCCTGTGGGTCGCTGCTGATAACAAAAATGCATATAACCGTTATAAAAAATCCGGTTTTACAGATATTTTTATAAGGTCCTTTAAAATGCTTGAAAAATATCTCGGCTACCGCGACTGGATATATATGAAAAAAGAAATTCTTTAATTTTTGCCGTACTTCAGTATAAAACTTTTTACCCCTTCTATATATGCCTCTCTGGATTTTACATAATTCTTGCTGTGGGTGCCGGATATTTTTAAAAACTGTTTTGGTTCTTTTGCAATATCATATAGTTTTAAAGCATGCGAAAACGGAACGTGGTCGTCTCCGCTGCTATGTATTACCATCAGGGGGCATTTTACACTTTTAATGTAACTTAAAGTTGGATAATCATATTTAAAAAACCTCCTTACCGGTAAATAGGGATACATCTCTGCTGCAATATCCTTTATTGATGTAAAAGTGGAATCAAGTATAAGAAGCTTTGCATCCACTTCCCCTGCCAGGCGCGCTGCTATAGGACCGCCAAGCGAGCGCCCGTATATTATTATATCCTCCGGCTTTATCTTCTTTGAAACAGTCAGGTAGTCCCATGCCGCCCTTGCATCAAGATAGGTCCCCGCTTCGGTAATCCTGCCTTCGCTCTTGCCGTATCCCCTGTAATCAATAATAAATACCGAAAGCCCCACCCTCCTGTTAAAATAATCTATCAGGGTAAGGCGGCTGGAAATATTACCTCCGTTTCCATGTAAAAACAGCATCACCTTCCTGCTGTTCCTGGAAGGTATAAACCAGCCGCAGAGGTTTATTCCATCAGATGTCTTTAATATAACTTCTTCAAAATACAGCTTTAAATCAAATGGGTTGGCCGCGACTTCCCTTTTTGAGCTGTAAACATAAGCAGACTGGGCGAAATATTTATGCAGGGCAGAAACTACATAAATAGCCGCTGCTACAGCTACGATCAGACCTGTCCCCACTAAAATTTTTTGATATAGCATTTCAAATACTCTAAATTCTAACCGGAATTACATATCAAATTAAACACCCGCAAACCTTTTTGCTACTGCCTCTGCAACGAATGCCAGAGCAAAAAGCGCGCTTACTATAATCATCAACGGATGAAGTTCTTTAAATTTTCCTCTGAATAATTTTATCAAAGTATAACTGATAAAACCAAACCCGATTCCATAAGAAATACTGTATGTAAACGGCATTATGATTATGGTTAAAAACGCCGGTATTCCCACTTCGTAATCCCTAAAATTAATTCTGCTCATAACTGTCATCATTAAAAATCCGACAACAATAAGCGCTGGAGAGGTAATGGGATATTTATATATTCCCTCTGCTATTTCTATTCCCCCGCCGACAACAGCAATCAGGGGAGAGAAAAATATCGAAATCATAAAAAGGAATCCGGTTACGGTCGGCATTATTCCCGTCCTTCCCCCGTCAGATACTCCTGATGCGCTCTCAATATAGGTAGTTACAGAACTGGCGCCAAATAAACCGCCTGCTACTGCAGCAAGTGAATCTATCAAAAGGATACTCTTTAAATTGGGAAGGCTTCCTTTTTTATCAAGCAACCTTGCTTCTCCTCCTACACCTATAACTGTGCCCATTGTATCAAAAAAGTCGGTCATAAATAGTGCAAATATCATTATCAGGGCAGCTATATTAAGCATCCCCTTGCTCCATACTGCACCAACCAGGTCTGCTTTAAAAAATGTGCTGAAACTTTCCATTGTCGGAACCTTTATAATCTCTTTAGGGATATCTATTACCCTGAATATCATCCCGACCACGGCCGTTCCGATTATTCCCAGCAGAATGCCGCCCTTTATCCTGAAAGCTACAAGAATTGATGTAAGCACTAGTCCGAAAGCAGCAAGCTGGGTATAACTTGCCGTAAAATCACCAAGGGTTACTGCGGTAGAAGAGCTGGTTGCAACAAATCCTGCCTCCTGGGCTCCAATGAATGCAATGAAAAGGCCAATTCCAACCCCGATGGCATACTTCAGTTCCATTGGTATTGCCCTCATTATCATGCTCCGCAGGCCTGTCAGTACCATAATGGTAACAAGCAGCCCTTCAATTACTATTATCCCCATCGCCTGCTGCCAGCTAAGGCCCAGTCCATAAATAATAGTGAAAACAACTACTGCGTTTATTCCCATCCCGGAAGCAAGCGCAAAAGGAGTGTTGGTTATTACCCCCATTAATACACTCATAAGCCCTGCGCCAATACACGTAGCATAAATGGCAGCTTCAAAAGGAATTCCAGTCTCACCCCCCTGGGACAGTATTGCCGGGTTTACGAATATGATATAAGCCATGGTCATGAAAGTTGTTATCCCGGCAACAACTTCCGTCCTGATGCTGGTATTCCTCTCTTTGAGTTTGAAATAGCCCAAGCCGCACCTCCCTGCCTGTTTTTATTTTAATAAATATTTATCTCAAACCTACAAAATGCTTTCCTTACCCGTTAAAAACATATCCAATATTTTACAAATAAAGAGATTAGCGATAAAATTCATAAATCATGGAATTAATAAAAAATTTTTTTACAGCCGAAAACTTAAAAAGTTTCTTTTTAGAAATATACGGCCGTCTTGAAGGTATTCTTGATAGTGCTTTTGGAGAGATTGGGTACGAACCTATAAGGGAATTGCTTTCTAATCCCTGGTTCTGGATTATTATAATCTTTTTATTTCTCTTGAGCCTCATTTTCAGAAGAAGATAATTCGTTGTTATTCCCGTCTTTCTCTCCCCTGCCGGAATATATCTTAATCATAAAGAAGATAAAAAAAGCAATAAAAATAATTCCTGTTGCCAGTGCAGCAAAGGCGCCCTGATTATTTCTTATTTTTTCGGAAAGCAGATAAAGCCTTGAGTTGGTCTTTTTAAAAAAATCCATAAAACTTTCGTCAAGTAAGTTGCTGTCCCCCTTGTTAACCCTGGATATCCTGTCTATTATTCTGTCTTCTATGTCAACCGGAGGTTTTATAAATGCATCCCTGGCAATTTTTATATATTTATTTATACTGTTCATGATATTAATCTCTCAAGATAACTTTATTCTATGTTATCATAGATTAAAATTAATTCTTTTTGTTTCACATTGCCCTACAAATTTATTTTTTAAGTTTCTTCTCTATCATTTTCCTTGCGCGGTGTATATTTGTCTTAACCGTTCCTATTGGTTTACCTGTAAGCTCAGATATTTCCCTGTAGCTGTAATCCTGCAGGTCCCTTAAAATAAGAGGTACCCTGTAACTCTCATCAAGATTTACCATAATTTTTAAAACGTCTTTTACCATTTCTTTGTTAAAATAGTGATTCTCCAGACTCTGGTCAAACTTATTGAATACTATCTCGTATTCTTCAGTTATTTTATCCAGGCTTACCTTCTTCCCTTTCGTTTTAGAATGAAGCCTTAATTTATCTATACATGTGTTTACGGTAAGCTTTCTTATCCAGGTCTTAAAGCTTGAAAGTCCTCTGAATCCCTTTATGGAAAGGTATACCTTAACGAATACTTCCTGGCTCACATCTTCTGCTTCATGGGCATCTCTTAATACAAAAAATGCAGTGGTATATACATACTTTGAAAATTGCCTTACCAGTTCTTCAAAAGCTGCTTTATCTCCCTTCTTAGACCTTGCGATCAGAATCTTTTCATCTATTTTTCGGGGCTTTCTATCATTTATTTGCTTCTCCAAAATTACCTTCTTTTAAAGATGTTTATTTTTCATTTCCAGTAAGCAGGCTCTCACAGTCAAGGTGCATTTTAACTATACCATTCTACAACATTTTTAATGTAAAATTTTTAAAATCTTCTTACTCCGGCCGGATTATTCCGTCTCTTCATCTTCCCCGGATTCCTCCTCGACACCGGCATCTCCCGACCTTAATCTCAATGCGTCTTCCTGTATTTTCAATGCAGCATCTGCCGGAAGCATATCCTGAGAAATAACCCTCTGCGTATTATCCCTTATGGCATCCCTTATAACTATTATAAGCTCTTCGTAAGGTTTTCCCCTGCACAGCTTTGCCTGCTGAAAAGCTCCATATCTTAACTCTTCTTTCGCAAATTCATCATTCCTATCCACACTTTTCAATGCTGGAAAAGTATTTGTTCTCGAAGTCCACTCAACCTGCACTTCCTCTGTCAGCATATATACTATAAGGTCATCTACCGCTTCAAGCTCATTTCCATAACAGTTTACATTTATCATGAATCCCAGACCTGAAATCAGGGGTGTCGGGTTTTTGCTTCCCTGCCAGACCTGCGGTATTCTTGCAACGCCTGTGTTTATTCCTGCCAGCTCATACTCTTCCGCCATGCTTACACTATCCATAATCATATGTGCGCTGCCGTTTTTAAATAATTCATTAATCCCGCTATAATCCATATCGGGATATAAGATTTTTTCTTCGTTGTACATATAATTTAAAAATTCCATAGTTTTTTCAGTCGCCTCATTGTCCAGGGTTAATGATCTGTAGCTATAATCAACAATCCAGTCACCATATCCTCCTATAAACGGTATTATCCAGTCAGCTTCATTGCTGTTAAGAAGGAATCCGTATAAATTTTCCCCCGGTTTATTAGTTTCCCTGCAGTACTCGATAACCTCTTCAAACTCAGACGGCGGCTCTTCTACAATGTCTCTGTTGTAAAAAAGCACCAGAAAATCAAAACTCCTGAACGGAATAATATAATTCCTGCTGTTATACTCAGAAATTTCCACAAGCCCGTCAAGAAACATGGAGTAACTCAAATCACTTATTGTTTCACCTGATATTTCCTTCACTACATTCCCCGGAGAAAGCCTCTGGACTCCGTCAAAATCCAGCAAAATAAGCTCCGGCCCCGCACCGGCAAGACTTGCGGCTTCAAATTTATCCTCCAGTTCCTCCTGGCTCCTGAAGTGCTCTGTTTCTATCTCAATATAGCTATTTGCATCTGTAAAATCATCTATTTTCTCCATCAGTGCAAGTCTCCCCTTCGGTTCGAGACAATCCCATAGGGTAATTGTCACATCAAGCTTATCATCATCCCCGGTTCCGTTCCCGTCACTTTCCACCGTTTCATCATTATCCTGACCGGTATCGCTCTCTCCTCCAGAATCCAGCATCCTGCATGACAATGCAGTTATCATAAATATACATATTGATAAAATTGCAATCTTTGTTAGCAATTTTACAAACTTCATTTCTTTAAATTTAAAGTGACCGAAAATTCTTCCATCCATCCCTACCTCAATTTCATTAGCAAGACTGCCGTATTAAAAAATTACCATTTATATTATAAACATCCGTTTCAATCTATAAAACAATTTATATCATAAAAGTATAAAAAACCACTGTCAAATAAAACCGCTTACATGGCCCGCAGAGCATTTAAACATTCCTTATTTAATAAATTTTTACAATAAGTTACAATCTTTATTAAACATCTGTCCTTTTAACAAACTTTTATCTTATTAAACTTTTAGCCGTTTATTAATATATTAACATTTTTATATTTCTTTTTTTTATAATTAATTATAAAATTTTATAAAGATTAAAATGCAGGAGGTGTTTCCAATCAGTATCCTTTTATATAATAAAACAGAAAAAAAGCTGCTTGACGAAGCTACCTTAAAAAATGCAGTATCCTATATTAACAATCCGGAGTGTATTATATGGATTGACATAGAAAATCCCAGCAAGGAAAACATGCAGTTCCTGCAGGATAATTTTCACTTCCATCCCCTGGATATAGAAGACTGCCTCAGCATTATCGAGAGACCAAAACTTGATGAGTATGATGATTACTTTTTCCTCGTTCTGCATATTCCGCATTTTATTAAACAAACAGGCAGGCTGGTTCCTTTCAGCGTTAATATTTTTATTGGAAACAATTACATCATAACCGTACACAGTGGCCTGTGTAACCCGATACAGAACGCTACTGATTACCTTAAAGAAAACCAGCAGATTCTCGGTAAAGGGTCGGGTTATCTTCTGCACAAAGTAATTGACTCCCTGACAGACTATAATTTCCCCATCCTTAATAAAATTTACAGGAACATACAAAATGTTGAAGATTCAATATTTAAAAAAGCCAGCAGTAAAAACGTAAAGGATATACTCCTGATTAGAACCAATATTCTTACTTTTAGAAATATAATCTTTCCACAGAGAAAATTACTAAAAACACTCGAGATAAAAGATATGGAATTCTTGATAGAAGCTCTTGAAGTATATTTCAGCGACCTTGTTGACCACGTAGAAAAAATCTGGGACACTCTTGAAAATTATAAGGAATTAATAGAAGGCGTTCATGATGCCCACCAGTCGCTGCTCTCAAATAAAATTAACGACATAATGCGCATTCTTACAATTTTTTCGGTAGTTATCCTGCCCCTGACTCTCATTTCCGGTATCTATGGTATGAATATAGGGCTCCCTCTTGCCAATTATTCATTCGCATTTATCATAATTGCCGTGTCAATGCTTTTCATATCTATAGGAATGCTTGTTTATTTCAAGCACAAGGACTGGCTGTAATAAAATTATGCCTTTATTTCATCTTCATAAAAAGCTTCTATTTTGTACTGTGTAAATTCCGGCAGGTATTCGTCAAGCATAAGTTTAAGTGTAAATATCTGCTCCTCTCCCGGAATCATTTTTTTTCTTAAAAGATAACACTCCTTTATAAATGCTACCCGGCCTCTCTCGTTATAAAAAGTTGCGAACAGTTTTAAATTTCTCACCTTCTCCGTTCCCATATTAATCAGTTTGCCTTCAATAACCAGGTACCTACCATCATTTGTATAATAGTGCCTCTCGTTACCGACAATTGGATTTCCTTTGAATCCCTTATGGTAATCCTTGTAGTTGATACCCACCTGTATTCTGGCTATTTCTATATATTTTTCCTTTTCGCAAAGATAATAGTAAAAAGGCATCCTGCCTCCCGCTTTCAGATAGCCTGCTATGCCCTTTATTGTTTCTGATATTATCTTCTGGTTATTTCTATCATAAAAATTAAGCGTTATTTCCAGATCAGTTTTACTCATATTAGAGATATTTTCTATTTCACCCAGTATTATGAGGTCTTCATAAATGTCGGCATACAGGTTACACCTGCCAATCTCCAGACCTATTGAGCCCGATTTCTCTAATTCAATCTTTTCATAATCAAATAGATACAGGTCGTCATCCGGTATTTCACTTTCGCCTGCTATGGCACCCTGCTGTTCAGCGGCCGTTTCTTTGTTTTCACACGAAGCTGTAAACAAAAAGGATATAAAAATTACTATTATTAAAATAATTGAAGTTTTGCCGGATACTGGCTGCCCGCATTTCCTAAAATCAGCACTGATCGTTCTTTTCCACATGGTCTTTCTCGCCGGTTATCCTGTTTTTCTCATCTACATAAACTATCCTTGGTCGGTGCTCCCCTATCTCCTTTTCTCCCATATATGCAAAAGAAAATATAATGATTTTTTCGCCTTTCAGTATTTTTCTTGCAGCTGCTCCGTTTGTACATATCACTCCACTATCCTTATCTCCCTCTATCGCATATGTTTCCAGCCGCTCCCCGCTGTCAATACTTACCACCATAACTTTTTCATAAGGTAATATTTTTGCGTGTTCCATTAGACTTTTATCTATTGTTATACTACCCATGTAATCAATCTCCGCATCTGTAACAACCGGTCTATGAATTTTACTTTTTAAAACACAGGTTAACATATTCTATTTTTACCGCCTTCCTCTTTTATCTTTCGTTTCTAAACAACTCTTACTTTTATAACTTTATAACCATATTGTCAATAAGCCTGATGCTTCCAACCCACACAGCCGCCGCTGCAAGTATATTTTTGTCGCCGCTTCTGACTTTCTTTTTCTTTCCCAGCGTCAGCGGGTCCCTGAAGTCAAAATAATCAATTTTTTTGACAAATCTGCTGTCTTTTAACCTTCTCTCTGCCTTTCTTTTTATTTTATTAAGGTCCTTCTCCCCTTTTAAAACCATTTTTTCTGACATTTTAATACATTCATATAAAATAACAGCTTCCCTTCTCTCTCTTTTAGATAGATATTTGTTTCTTGAACTCATTGCAAGACCGTCTTTTTCCCTGACAGTTGGGCATCCTGCTATTTTTATATCAAGATTAAGGTCTTTGACCATTCTTTTTACTATGACCATCTGCTGATAATCCTTCTCTCCAAAATAAGCTCTTTCCGGGTTTATTATATTAAATAATTTCAAAACTACCGTAGCAACACCTCTAAAATGTCCCGGTCTGAATTTTCCACACATTATACTGCTTAATCCACTAACATCGACCCACGTCCTGTTGCCGGGCGGATACATCTCCTCTACATCCGGATGGAATACATAGTCCACGCCCTCTTCTTCTGCCAGAAGGCGGTCCCTCCTGAAATTTCTCGGATACTTTTCAAGGTCTTCATCGGGCCCGAATTGCGTGGGGTTTACGAATATGCTCACCACCACTCTGTCACACTCTTCTACCGCTTTCCTTATCAAATTTAGATGCCCTTCATGGAAAGAGCCCATAGTGGGGACGAATCCTACACTAAAGCCCTTATTCTCGAGTTTTTCCATGGCGGTTTTACAATTTTTTATATTATTTATTACCTTCATGCTCACGACCATTGTATTTTTATGGCTATCATATGTTTATGCGGACAAACAGTAATTTTTACAGTAAATCCATATCAGTATGAGTGCTCTTTCCCGGGAAACTTTTTGTTTTTTACTTCTTTTATATATTCCCTGAAGCACCTTTTCATTTCACTTCCTATTTCCGAATACCTCTTGGAAAAACCTGGCTTAAACTTTTCGTAAAGCCCAAGCATGTCATGGGTTACAAGAACCTGGCCGTCGCAATCGACTCCTGCTCCAATACCTATTGTAGGCACGCTTACTGCTTCTGTTATTTCCCCTGCAAGGACGGCTGGTATTTTTTCCAACACTATCGAGAAAACACCGGCTTCTTCCAGTTCTTTCGCGTCCTCTAATATTTTTAACGCCTGCTCCTCTTCCTTTCCCCTGACCCCGTAACCCCCGAATTTATATATTGACTGAGGGGTGAAACCAAGGTGTCCCATAACTGGAATTCCCGAACCTACTATCTTCTTTATTGTTTTACAGAATTCTTCTCCGCCTTCAAGCTTCACTGCTTCAACTCCTGCCTCCTTTAAAAGCCTGCCTGCGTTTCTTACCGCTTCGCCTGCGCTTACCTGATAGGACATAAAAGGCATGTCCCCTACAACCATGGCTCTATCCACTCCCCTGCTGACTGCTGCGCAGTGGTGTATCATTTCCTCCATGGTTACCGGTATCGTATTTTCGTAACCCAGAACAACATTCCCCAGGGAATCTCCGACAAGGATAATATCCATGCCGCATTGGTCAAGCTGCGACGCCATTAAAAAATCATATGCGGTGAGCATCGTTATCTTCTCGCCTTTTATTTTCATTTCCTTAATACTCTTCGTGGTCACCTTTTTTAACACCATCTCGCATCCTTCCTAACACTCAAGTATTTCTTTTATTTTTTCAAATTCCTTATAATTTATCCATTTATTCTTATATGCCATTTTGCCGGTTTCCAGTCCCATTACCCTGTATAATTTCATTTCATCCTCACTGAAAATTTTTTCTAATCCCTCAATGTGCTCCCCTACGGTTCCGGAATCCCCCCTTGATATAGGCCCTGTAAGCGACTTTTCTGTTCCCGTTTTTTTAATGTTGTCTATTGTTCCATCCACCAGATCCGTTAGCCCCATAATTGAATCATCGGGCCTTATACCTATTCTTCTGTGTATTTCTACCGAATAATTTAATAGCGATACAAGATAGTTTGATGCAACACACAGGGCAGCGTGGTAAAGGGGTTTTTTATCATCGGGTACCTTTATCTCCCTGCCCCCCAGAATCTCTACAATATTCTCTGCAAATTCCGCAGATTTCCTTCCCGCGCATGTTACGCCATAAAAAGTATTTCTTAGTGTTTTTATAGCCCCTTCAATAGAAGTAAATGACTTTATAGGGTGTATAGATGCGGTTTCCGCTCCTTTTTCTGCCGCTTCCCCAAGAACACCAAGATATTTAGAGCCGCTAAAATGGATGAAATAATAGTCTCTTAAATCCTCTTTTCCCATACCCCTGACAATCTCGGCGCATGTTTTCTCTATAGTGTCATCGGGGGTACATATCAGTATACAGTTTGCGGACATAGCGGCTTTTATATTATCCCTGGTAAAAAGTATATCTTTTGATTCTTCTCCTAATATCTCCCCTGCACGCTTTAGTGATTTATCAGAACCCGATGATATTGCTTTTAAATTAATTCCTGATGACTTAGCCCTTGAAAAAAAATAACCTATCGTGGTCCCTACTCTTCCAGCACCTGTTATACACATTTTTACAGAGATACTTTTTTTCATTTGCCTAATCGCCGCCAACCATTCAGGATACTCTTATCGGCATTAATAAATAGGTTATTTTTTCGCCCTTTTCAGGTTTTATCAAAATTGGTTTAAGAGGGTCATTTATTGATATTATTATATTGCTTCCTTCCATAATTTCTATCCCGTCAATAAGAAACTCCGGATTAAAGGCGATTTCCATTTTTTCTTCACCATAAGAAACCTGGACATCTTCGCTTGAGCTTCCTACTTCCTTTACGCTCATAGAAACCTCTATTTTCCCTTTATCCACTATTATTTTTATCGGGATATTATCCTGCGATATTGAAGATATTCTTTTAACAACCTCAAGCAGCTTTCCTTTATCAATAATAATATTGTGAGTCATTTTTTCAGGTATGAGCTGTTTGTGCTCCGGAAATTTACCTGACAGGAGTCTTGATACTATTATATCCTTTTCATCATCGCTTCCCTCAAGATAAAAACTTATCTGGTTCTCTTCAATGTTTACTTCAATATCATTACCCTTGTAGTCGCTTTTTGCTATGCTGTCCAGTACCCTGGAAGGAACCACTACTCCTATAGAAGAGCTTTCCTTGTTAATCTTTTCTTTTATTAGAGATAGTCTGTAACTATCGGTTGCAACCATGCTTAAAACACCTTCTTTTATCTCCATAAAAACACCGGTTAGTATCGCTCTGCTCTCATCAATAGAAGCTGCTTTTTGTGCTTTTGTCACCAGTTTCTTAAATTTATCAAGGTTTATTTTTAAGCTCTTTTCCTTCTT
Source organism: Actinomycetota bacterium (assembly GCA_034660395.1). GTDB lineage: Bacteria > Actinomycetota > Humimicrobiia > Humimicrobiales > Humimicrobiaceae > JAQVEM01. The sequence continues at coordinate 21,823 of JAYEJA010000091.1, read as the reverse complement.
TATATCCGGGAAATCCGGATATTCGGCAACTGGTAATATATTAAGAGTGAAGAATGCTTTCTCGCATTTTATCTTTACCTGGTTTTTTAATTCATCCAGCTCTATTTCCAGTTTGGATTCCTTTAAACTTTTTAATATGTTTATAAGCACCCTTGCGGGTACCACTGCTTTACCTTTTTCCATTATCTTAACAGGTTTGGTACATTTTATGCTTGTCTCAAGGTCGGTGCTGTATACCGTTAACTCTTTATCTACCTCAAGCATGATACCGTTTAATACAAGTGATGTTGTTTTAGTGTTTATTGCCCTGCTTGCAAGAAGTATGGTATTAAGAAGACCTGTTCTGGTTGTTTGAAACTTCATGATAACCTCTCTAAAGGAAATTAAAAAATATAAACATATTCTATTATATATAAAGTATAATTTAAATACCCAGTAATAATTATAAGCATTGTTAAAATTGTTAAAAACTATAAAGAATGGTTTTAACAGTATAAGTCAGACAAAAAAACATGTTGATAAAAAAGTTGAAAGCTGTTAAGTATTAAGGGTTTATTAACACGTGAAAGAAACAGGGTAACTTTTGAACATAAAATCAAGGGAATTGTTTAAAAAGTGGAAAGGTTATAAACATTTTATAAACAGAAGCGGTTATGAAGAAGTTTTAATTTTGTTTATTAACTCCTGTGTCTGGGCATAAACTCTCTTGTCCGTGTTTAAAAGACCGGATATTTTTGATATGGCATAAATAACTGTTGAATGGTCGCGGTCCCCAAAAGATTTACCGATTCTTGGAAGTGAGCTGCTTGTAAGCTCTCTTGAAAGATACATTGCAAGCTGGCGCGCGTGTGATATAAGTTTGTTTCTTTTAGAGCTTAAAATATCACTTATTGGTATTGAGAAATACTTTGAAACCTCTTTAATTATTATTTGTATGCTTATCTTATGGTCAGAGTCATCAGGTAGAATATCTTTTATAATATTCTTGGCCATTGAAAGATCAGGTTTTGATTTAGTCAGCGACGAAAAAGCGACTATTCTTGTAAGAGAGCCCTCAAGCTCTCTTATATTTGTGGACACCTTTTCAGCTATAAGGTTTAGTATGTTGTCCGAAACGGTTATTTTTTCCCTTTCGGAATATTTTTTAAGTATGGCGAGGCGTGTTTCAAAGTCAGGGGGCTTGATATCCGTTACAAGCCCCCATTCAAACCTTGACCTTAGCCTATCTTCAAGGGTTGTAATGTTTTTTGGGGACCTGTCGCTTGACAGGACAATCTGTCGGTTAGTGTCATGAAGAGCGTTAAAAGTATGGAAGAATTCTTCCTGACTCGCCTCCTTATCTTCAAGAAACTGGATGTCATCAACCAGGAGAACATCATTGTTTCTGTAGTTTTCCTTGAAGGTAAAAATATCTTTGTATCTAAGGGCGTTTATAAAGTCATTTAAAAATTTCTCCACAGGGACATACTTTATTGTTTTTTCAGGATTGAGCTGCTGTGTGTACTGACCTATGGCATGAAGAAGATGTGTCTTTCCAAGACCAACGCCCCCGTAAATAAAAAGAGGATTATATGTTTTCCCCGGCTTCTCGCTTATCGCAAGGGCTGCCGTACATGCAAACCTGTTGCTGTTCCCCACAACAAATGTATCAAAGGAGTATTTTAAATTAAAAGAAGAGCTTTTATTGGATATTTTAATAGCCGGTCTGCCATTTTTTGAATTATCTTTTATATAATCTTCAGTTGGATATTTATTACCTGAATGTGAGGTGATAATTTTTATCCTGTAGGAGTTGTTTGTGACTTTTTTTACTGAGTCGGAAAGAATGGAAGAATATCTTGACTCAAGCCACTCTTTCGCGAAAGAGCTCCCCACAGAAATGGTAAGGCAGTTTTTTTTTAAAGATATTGGTGTAATGTGCTCAAACCACGCTTTGTATGTGGGAAGATTAATTTTATTTTTTACATCGTCAAGGGTGTTGTCCCAAATATTCTGAAGTTCTACCATAATACTCTTATATTAAATATTATTTGAATAATATTCAAGATATTTTATACCCCTTTTCGATAATTTTCTCTTACCGCTTCCGCTTGATATCAAAAGCTTGGTTTTTTCAAGATGTATTAACTCGCGATAGGATGTTGAGAGGCTAAACCCGAGCTCGCGGGCAATTTTGGAAGGGCCTGCTTCTTCAAGCTCAAGAATAATAAAAAGTATTTTTTGCTGTCTATCAGAAAGAGAAAGGTCATCAAACCTGGTCTGGGTTTCTGTATGCGGTTTTTCTCCCGATATTTTCTGTGACCCCCCTTCTTCCCGGGGCTGAGAGCTTTTTGTTTGTGAGCCGGCGGCTTTTTCCGGCTGGGAAAGTTTTAGCGATATGACGGTGCCGTTTTTTACATTGTCTTCAACATTGATTGAGCCGCCGGAAAAGGTTATGGTTTCTTTTATTATTGGAAAACCTGAGCCGACTCCCCTGATGTATTCTTTCATCTTACGAGTTGCAGAAGTATATCCCGGGAGAAAGGCCTTTTTTTTATCATCTATCCCGGGACCTTGGTCTGATACGATTATATGATTTCCGTTGTTTAGTATGGTTATTATCACCTCATTGAAGTCCGCGTGTATTAGATTCTCTATTATCTCCCTTATTATTGTATAAGGGATTCTGCCGCCGATTTCATGCGAGAGATTATATGTTTTCTGGGAAGTCTTATTTATAAGATTGTTTATATTGCCGAATGAGAGATCTATGATTCTCGGAATACTTTTTAGGTTATCGTAAATTGCAATTCTTACAAGGAGTTCAGGGATGTTGCCTTTGTTACTTGTATTATTTTTTTCTATCATAATAATATAGCGGGACCACGCAATTAAAGAATTTTATTTTTAAATGGATCAAAGTATTAAAAATGTATAATACTTTCCATTTGCTTTTCAATGGGTTTAAGTTATCAACATATAAATAATAATATTTTTGTTATAAAAAAGCTACTAGATAATGATTGAAGGCAAAAATTATGAAGTAGTGTGACATATATTATAGTGATGTTTTTTAAGTTATCAACAGTTTTTTCAACATGTGTGGAAAAAGTATTTTGATTTATGAAATGTTTATAAAAAATTACACCAAAAGGAAAATTGAAAAAAATTATTTTTTCAGAGGGGTGTTTTAGTAGAACAGGTGTTTGAACGTAAAATCATGTTTCCCATATATAATTATAAAAGAGTAGAAAACGTATAACTCATTATGTATACAACCTTGATATTAAGAAAATTAAAATGTATAATCATCTACCTAATCAGGAACAATAATTAATAAGTTAGGTAAGAAGATGAAAAGGACATTTCAGCCAAATACAAGAAAAAGAAAAAAGAATCACGGCTTCAGGGCGAGAATGAAGACAAAAGCCGGAAGGGCTGTGCTTTCCAATAGAAGGAAAAAAGGGAGAAAGCGGCTATCAGCTTAATTAATAATAAAAAGGAAGAATCAAATTAAGTTTGAGACAATTAAAAGAAAGGTTGATTTTTCAAGAGTATTAAATGAGGGAATTTACAGGCGATACAGGTATTTGACTATTTATGTACTAAAAAAACCGGATTGCAGCGAGTGTTTTAGGGCTGGTTTTATTGTAAGTAAAAAAATAGGCGGGGCGGTTTTAAGAAACAGGATTAAGAGAATTATTAAAGAGATATTAAGAAAAAGCGATATTAAACTGACCGGCAGCATTGACGCCCTGTTTATTGTTAATAGAGGTACCGAAGGCAAAGATCTTAAAGAGCTGAAAAAAGAGCTTAAAAATAATCTTTCTTTATTTAATAATAATTAGCTTTATATTACTATTTAGTAATCTATTTTAATCGTGAAGAAATTATTTATATTTTTATTAAAAGCTTATAAAAAAGTTATTTCACCATTGCTTCCCGGAAGCTGCAGGTTCTACCCTACCTGCTCACGGTATGCAATTGAAGCAATAAATAAATATGGTGTATTAAAAGGTAGTATTAAATCTGCGTATAGAATTCTGAGGTGTAACCCTTTTAATAGGGGCGGTTACGATCCTTTAAGATAATAACGAAAGGTGTGAAAATTGAGTTGGTTATATGAGATACTGAGCCCGTTGCAGTCGGTTTTAGAACATATTGTAGTATTTTTATATAATAATGTAATAAGCAGTTACGGAATTGTTATAGTACTATTAACGATAATAGTTAGAATAGTGCTTATACCTCTTACAATAACACAGGCAAGGTCAATGGCGAAGATGCAGAAGCTGCAGCCGGAGTTAAAGGAACTACAGAAAAAGCATAAGGATAATAAGCAAAAATTGCAGAAAGAGACAATGGAGTTTTATAGCAAGAATAACGTCAATCCCCTGGCGGGATGCCTGCCGCTGCTTTTACAGATGCCTGTATTCATTGCATTGTTCCAGACACTCAGGGCTCCATCGGAGATTATTACGGATGTGGTAGGAAGTTTTACATTAAACGGAGTGGTAAATGGAATAAATACAGGGTTGACGGGATTCTCACGGGAGATGGAATTTTTATCAGGGGCAGCCAATCCAAATTATAATTTTCTGTGGTTGAACCTGAATGAAAGGGACCCTTATTTTATACTGGTTGTATTGATGGTTGGAACAATGTTCCTGTCAATGAAGATGACTACGACTGACCCGAAGCAATCAAAGATAATGTATGTAATGCCTCTGGCATTTGGTTTTATATCATACCAGTTCCCTTCCGGGATACTTGTATACTGGGTAACGACAAATATATGGTCTATAGGTCAGCAGCTGGTTGTTAAAAAGCTGGTAACGAAAGATAGCGTTAAGAAGGAACTTGAGGAAAAGGGGAAAAGTAAGGAAGGCGGGGATAAATTAAGTGAAGAAGAAGAAAGACAAATAAGAAGGAAAATAAAGAAGAAAAGGAAAAGGAAAAAATAATGTTTTAATTTCAGGGGGCGATAAAATGACGGAGGAAAACAGTATTGGAAATGCGCTGGATTCATATGTAGAGTCGCTGGAAGAAGAACAGAAGAACAATAAATTATTAGAGGACAGTACAAAGGGAGAGAGAAAAGAGAAAGAGATAGATAAAAACATCGGCGGGCTGGAGAAAATAAAAGGGATATTAAAAAAATCGATAGAGCTTATATGCATTGGAGAGAAAGTAAAAATAAGTACGGACTTAAAAAAGTTTAAATTGCTTGTTGATGGGAAAGACCTGGGTATAGCTATAGGAAGAGGAGGTAAAAACATACAGGCGCTTGAGTATATCATAAACCTGATTGGCAAGAGGAAAAATATTATTGACAAAAATGTTTTTATAGATATTAAAAATTACAGGAAAAATAAGATGGAGAATATAAAAAAGGATGCCATAAGGATGGCAAGGAAAGCCATTAAGGAAGGAAGAAAGATATACATGAAGCCTATGTGCGGATATGAAAGGAAGACAATACATAAGGCTATTTCAAGAATTAAGGATGTCGGGACAAAAAGTGTAAACGAAGAGCCGGTAAGGCGGGTAATAATATACCCGGAAAAGGCAGGTAAATAGAGAGTAAAGTTAAAAAAGAATAATAAAATAAATGGCAGTAAAATGCCATTTTTTTATTTGGTTTTAATATTAATATTTATTGAATATAATTAGCTTAAATCAAAAACAGGATATAAATTCTAAATTTAAATATGAGTGATGAAACAATGAACAGCAAGGATACAATAGTAGCTGTAGGAACAAGACCGGGAGAGGCTGCAATTGGAATAGTAAAATTAAGCGGTAGAAATTCTATAAATATCGCGGATAAAATATTCAGGGCTAAAAATAGTAGTAAAATTAAGGAGCTGGAAACATACAGCATGGTTTATGGTCATATTGTTGATAAGGGCAGCATAATAGATGAAGTTGTTGTATCTTTAATGAAAAATCCTAAGTCATATACAAAAGAAGATGTTGTAGAAATAAATTGTCACGGGGGCATGATTCCAGTAGGAAAGGTTATGGAATTATGCGTAGAAAAAGGCGCAAGGATAGCAGAGCCCGGTGAATTTACTAAAAGGGCATTTTTAAGCGGAAGAATAGACCTTTCACAGGCGGAGTCAGTAATAGATATAGTAAGGTCAAGGACGGAGGAAAGTTTAAAAATAGCAGCAAAAAACCTTCAGGGAAATGTAAAAAATAATATTGAAAAACTAAGAAATAGAATTCTTGATGTTATGGCGCAGCTTGAGGCATCTGTGGATTTTGTAGAAGAGGACCTGGAGATAACTCCATATAATAAATTGGAAATGGATGTCATAAAAATAAAAGAAGAGCTTGTGGAGATTATAGATGATGAAAAGAGAGGGGAAATAATAAAAAATGGAGTAAAAGTAGCAATTGTCGGGAAACCTAATGTGGGAAAATCAAGTTTACTTAATTATCTACTGGGAAATGATAAAGCAATAGTTACATCAATTCCAGGAACAACAAGAGATGCTGTAGAGGAAGTAATATATGTCGAGGGTATACCGCTGATACTTGTAGATACTGCAGGTATAAGGAAGACAAAAAATGCTATTGAAAAAATAGGCGTAGGGAAAAGCATCGAGCACATAGACGAAGCGGAACTTATAATAATGGTAATGGATGGCAATGGAAAGCTTGAGAAAACGGATATGGAAATAATAAAGAAGATAAAGAATAAAACTTCGATATGCTGCGTAAATAAAATTGACTTGGAGCTGAAGATTGATATAGGAAAAATAAAAAATTTCTTTAAATATGGAAATATAATAAAAATATCTGCATTAAAAGGAACCGGAATAAAGAGATTAGAGGATATAATAAGAAAGACAGCGTTAAACGGCGGGGATATTAATCTGGAGGAAAAGGTAATAGTAAATAAAAGACAGATGAATATACTTAAAAAGGTGAAAAGCACGCTGGATAAAGCAGAAAGAGCAATGGCTGAGAGAATGTCAGAGGAATTTCCATCATATGATTTAAAGGAAGCATATACAATGCTGGGAGAGATAATCGGAAAAACTGTCAGGGATGATATTTTAGAAAAAATATTCGGCCAGTTTTGCGTTGGTAAATAAAGAGTGACAAAAAGCAATATAAAAGGAATATTTGGCGAAAATGTTTCACGTGAAACATTTATAAAAAATGGTAGAAGAAAAGACAATTTATGACGTAATTGTTGTTGGCGCAGGGCACGCAGGGATTGAAGCTGCTCTATTAACAGCGAAGAAGAACCTAAAAACCCTACTTTTATCAATTAATATGGATAATATTGCACTAATGCCATTTGGAAATGATATGGGAGGATGTGTAAGAGAATTAATTATAAGGGAGTTAAATATACTGGGCGGAGAAATGCCGGATAATATTGTAAGGAGTTATATTAATCTGAATAAAGAAAGAAAAGATTCAGAAATGGTAAAAGTCCTGGTTGATGAAAGAAGATATTCGCTATTTTTAAATAAAGTTCTGGAGAATAAGGAAAATTTATATATAAGACAGGCCCTTGCAGTGGATATTAATAAAGAAGGGGAATATATCAGGTTAAAAACAAGCGATGGAATAGTATATTACGGAAAATACATAATTATTGCAACAGGAACTTTTCTGGGGGGAAGAATTTACTGGGGAGATTATGAAATGGAAGCGGGGAGACACGGAGAAATATGCTCAAGTAGTTTTTTAAGAAGCCTTGAGAAGATTGGTTTTAATTTTGGGCTTTTAAGAAGATATGTAGCTCCGACGGTAGATTTGAAAACTATTAAAAGAAGTGTACTAAAAAAACAATTTAATGTTGAAGCTGATAAGTTTTTTTTAGATATAGAAAATAAAGAGGAAATCAAACAAAAATGCAGTTATTCTAATAGGATAGGCAGCGGTGTAGTAAAGTATATAAAAGAAATGAAAAGAGAAATATTAAATAACGGGAAAAGGATTCTTGAGGGAAAACAGCTGCCTATAGAGGGTAGAATATTTAAAGAGGAAAGCGGAGAGGATAGAGAAGTAATTATTCAGCCATTGGGAAGAAATACCGGTGAAATGTATATGAAAGGTATGGAAACTGCACTTCCGGAAAAATTGCAGCTTAACATTTTAAGAAAGTTAAAAGGATTTGAGAAAGTGGAGATAACAAGACCCGGATACGGAATAGAATACAACTATATGTCGGCTTCACAGCTGGATAAAAATCTTGAGAGCAAGGGAATAAGCGGCATATTCTTTGCTGGAAAGGTAAACGGGACTATAGGATATGAAGAATCTGCAGCGCAGGGAATTATTGCAGGTATAGGTGTGTCCAGAAAGATACGGGGAATTGAAAATGTTTTCCTTAAAAAGGAAGATGGATGTATAGGTAGATTTATAAGTAATATAGCAGAAGGGAAGGGAAACAGCAGTTTATTGGGTGATGATATTTTAAAGACAGGGGACTATTCTAAAAATGTTAAAAATATAAATATGAAATTAAAAAATATTTTAGGCTTCTAATAATAGAATTAAAGATAATTTATAATAATTTAAAACTGTTTCACGTGAAACAATCAATTAATAAAAAAAATGAATTATGATGTAATCGTTGTTGGTGCAGGGCATTCCGGATGTGAGGCAGCACTGGTATCAGCAAGATCAGGACTAAAAACTCTACTTCTTACGATTAACGTGGATAAAATAGCGCTAATGCCCTGTAATCCTTCAATAGGGGGCGTTGGAAAAAGCCAGCTGGTAAGGGAGCTTGATGCAATGGGCGGGCAGATGGCGAAAGTTACGGATAAGACAATTATACAGATAAAAGTTTTAAACAGTAGCAAAGGGCCTGCGGTGCAGGCTTTAAGAGCGCAGGTAGATAAGAAAGAATATGAAATTGAGATGAAAAGAATTCTTGAGAATACGGAAAACCTTACGTTGAGGCAGGGGACAGTAGGTAAAATTATTGTGAAAGACGATGCAATTAAAGGTGTGGGAACCGAAAGCGGAGAGGTATTTAAAAGCAGGGCAGTTATTATAACAGCAGGGACTTTTTTAAGGGGAAGAATAATAATAGGGGTAAAGGATTACCCTGCTGGACGTATGGGAGAGTATCCGGCGTTAAGATTAACGAAAAACCTTGCAATGAATGGTTTTATGGTTGGAAGATTTCAAACTGCAACACCACCCAGAATTGACAGAAGGACGATAGATTTTTCAAAAACAAAGGTACAGAGTGGCGATAGGAAACCTTTAAGCTTTTCTTTCTGGGATAAAGAGAAAATACATGAAAGTGAAGACTGCTACCTGACATATACAAATAAAGAAACACACAGGGTTATTGCTGAAAATATTGATAAGTCTCCTATAAAAACAGGGATGATTGACACACACGGCCCAAGGCATTGCCCTTCAATTGACAGAAAAGTTATTAATTTTCCGGAGAAGGGGAGGCATCCGGTTTTTATAGAGCCGGAAGGTATAAACACCAATGAAATGTATCTTCAGGGGCTTACGACAAGCATGCCTGCAGCCATACAGCAGAGAATAATAAATACTGTTGAAGGTCTTAAAGATGCGAGAATTATAAGGCCGGGATATGCGGTAGAGTATGATTATATAATTCCAGGTCAGCTTAACCTTACAATGGAGTCAAAAATGGTTGAAAATTTATATTTTGCAGGGCAAATAAACGGTACATCTGGATATGAGGAAGCTGCCGTTCAGGGATTTGTAGCAGGAGTAAATGCGGTTCAAAAGATCAGGGGAAATCCGCCTATGATACTTACAAGGGATAACAGCTATATAGGAGTGCTTATAGATGATATTATCACAAAGCAGCTGGTAGAGCCGTACAGAATATATACTTCCAGGGCAGAATACAGACTGATACTAAGGTCCGATAATGCTGATATAAGGCTGAGTAAACTTGGTAAGGATGTAGGGCTTATAACAGATAATCAATATAAGGAGGTTGTAAAAAGAAAGAAAGAGATAGATAAAGTTATTAAAAAATTAAGCTCCAGCATATTAAAACCTGGTAGAGATATAAACGATTTTTTTAAGAGAATGGGTATAAAACAAATTGAAACTCCTTTAAGTGCTTTAAAACTGTTGAAGAGACCTGAAGTTAAGATAGGTGATGTTTCGATTTTGCTTGACTGGTTAGGGGATAATTATGATAAGAAAGTTCTCAGGCAGGTTGAAATAAGGGTGAAGTATGAAGGTTATATTAGAAGGCAGTTAAGCCAGATAAAGGAAATGGAAGGTATTGAGAAGTATTATTTACCACTGGACCTGGATTATTTTAAAATAAATGGTCTAACCTTTGAAGCAAAAGAGAAACTCTCAAGCATTAAGCCGAATACGCTGGGGCAGGCTTCAAGAATAGCCGGAATATCTCCTGCGGATATATCGGCACTGATGCTTATTTTAAAAGGTAAGCTTAAGAAAGGAATTAAAAGTTGAAAGGTTGCGGCAATTTAGACCAATCGCTTAGAGAGCTTGGAATATATTCTTCAGATAAAGAGCTTGGTGCTCTGGAGAAATACATGGACATGATTTATGAATATAATAGAAAGGTTAATCTAACAGGAACAAAAGATAAAGAGGGGATAATGGTCAGGCATATACTGGATTCGTTAGCAATTCTAAAATATAAAAATAATATTTTTAAAGCAAGTGGCAGCTTTAAAAAGATTCTTGATGTAGGAACGGGTGCAGGTCTTCCGGGCATCCCCCTTTCTATTATCATGGATGACCGGGAATTTTATTTGCTTGATATTTCTTCAAAAAAAATTAATTTTTTAAAAGATGTAATTAAAGAAATAAACCTTGAAAATGTTATAATACTAAAGGGAAGAGCAGAGCAGCTGGCAGGTCAGAAAAAGTACAGAGAGTCTTTTGATGTAGTTGTATCAAGGGGTGTTACAAAGTATAATATTTTAATTGAATTAACAATTCCATTTTGCAGGATTAATGGTAGAATTGTATTTTATAAGAGTAAAAAAATAACGGCAGAAGTTAAAAGAAGCGGAGATTCTGTAAAAAAATTAGGAGGAAGGATAAGTGGCTTGTTTGAAGTAGACGTTCCTTACCTTAATGAGTACAGGTCATTTTTAGAAATAAAAAAAGTAAGTAAGTCACCGCTGAAATACCCGCGTAGTTTTAATAGGATAAAGAAAAATCCTTTATAAACAGGGAGGTTGTTTTAAGTAATTGTGTAAAGGGATTAATGCACAAATGTTAATAACGTATTTGTTAAATGAGTTTTTTAAGCAATATAATTAAGAACAGAAAAAATAACGAGCTTATAAAAAGAAAAAAGCTCGAAAGAATAATTGCCATTACAAACCAGAAGGGCGGAGTAGGGAAGAGCACAACGGCAGTGAATGTTTCTGCTTATTTAAGTTCGTTCGGCTATAAAACACTGCTGATAGACCTTGATCCCCAGAGCAACTCAACAAGCGGTCTGGGCATAGACTCCACGGATATAAAGCAATCAATATATGATATTCTCATTCATGACATGGAACCGGACGAGGTTATACTGGGTACACAATATGAAAATCTTAAGATTATACCTTCATCAATAGAGCTTGCAGGAGCAGAGGTAGAGCTGGTATCAAGCTTGAAAAGAGAGTTCAAGCTAAAGGAAGCCGTAAGTAAAATTAAGAGAGATTATGACTTCATACTGATAGATTGCCCTCCGGCACTGGGGCTTTTGACTATTAATGCCCTTGCGGCAGCAAGAGAGGTTATTATACCGATACAATGTGAATATTATGCCCTGGAGGGACTGGGTCAGCTTTTAAACACAATAGAGATGGTCAAGAAAAATCTTAATGATAAATTAATTATAAAAGGGGCGATAATGACAATGTATGACCCGCGAATTAAACTTGCAGGTCAGGTTATTGAAGAAGTAAAGAATTTTTTCTCAGAGAAGGTATATAAAACTATAATACCGAGAAACGTTAGACTCAGCGAAGCCCCGAGCTACGGCAAACCAATACTGGAGTATGACCCTGGATGTAAAGGGGCGGAGGCATATAGTAATTTTACAAAGGAAGTGATTGAAAATGGCTAATAGAGGCTTGGGCAGAGGCCTGGGGGCGCTTATTCCCTCAATGGGCAAAACTCCTGAAGGTGAGACCAGGGCAGTTATGGAAATATCTCTGGATAAGATTATTCCAAATAGGAACCAGCCAAGGAACAGGTTTGATAACGACTCACTGGATGAGCTTGCAGAATCAATAAAGGAGTTTGGAGTTATACAACCCATTGTGATAAGGGAGATAGACGGGGAGGAAAAATACGAAATTATAACAGGAGAAAGAAGATTCAGGGCAACAAAAAAAGTTGGAATGAATACCATCCCCGCTATTGCAGTAAAGGAAGTTGATGATATTTCATCACTTGAAATGGCACTTATTGAGAATATTCACAGAGATAACTTAAGCCCTATGGAGAAGGCATATACGTTCAGGCAGCTTATAGATGAATTTAAGATAACACACAGTCAGCTTTCAAAAAAAATTGGAAAAAGCAGGACGGTCATAACTAATTCAATGAGGCTTCTATCACTGCCGATAGAGGTACAGAAGCTGATAAATGAAGAAAAGATTAGTGAAGGACATGCAAGGGCAATACTTTCCATAGACGGAGATAAGGATAAGATAAGAATTGCAAATCTTATTGTGAAAAATGGCATGAGTGTCAGGGATGTAGAAAAAATAATTGACAGGAAGAAAAACCCTGAATCGAAAACTAAAAAAGGGAAGGTGCTGCAGCTCACAAAGCTCCCGGATATTTCCAATAAAATATCCAGTTACATTAATGCTCCTGTAAAAATACAAATGGGCAAGAGAAAAGGGAAAATAATAATAGATTTTGGTTCTATTAAGGATTTAGAAAGAATAGTTGGTAAAATTGTCCGATAAGAAGCCGGATTGGCTAAAGAAGAAAATAGTTTTAAACGGCGCAGGAGTTAATGAAGTTAAAAATCTTATAGGCGATTTGCATTTAAACACGGTCTGCGAGAGTGCTATGTGCCCGAACATTTTTGAGTGTTTTGCAAACAGGACCGCAACTTTTATGATTATGGGAGATGTTTGTACCAGAAACTGTTCCTATTGTAATGTAAGGTCCGGTAAACCCGATAAGCTTGATGAAGATGAGCCGCGCAGGGTTGCAGGGGCAGTAAAGAAAATGGGTCTGAAATATGTAGTTGTAACTTCGGTAACAAGAGATGACCTTCCGGATGGTGGAAGCCATCATTTTGCAAGAACCATAAAGGAGATAAAAAAGCTTAATCCTGGAGTAAGGATAGAATGCCTGGTGCCTGATTTTAATAGTTACGCAAGTAATATGGAAACGTTTCTTAATCAGGGGCTGGACGTATTGAATCATAATACAGAAACGGTTGAAAGGATATTCAGGAAGGTAAAGAGGGCTTCTGATTATAAGTCATCGCTCGGGGTATTGAAAAATGCGAAATCTTTGAAACCCGGTATTTTTACGAAGTCAGGTTTCATGCTGGGACTGGGAGAAAGAGGGGATGAAGTTATGGGGTTGCTATCCGACTTGAAGGAAGCAGATTGTGACATTCTCACAATAGGGCAGTATCTCAGGCCTTCGGAAAATAATACTCCTGTTGTAAGGTATTACAGCAGGGAAGAATTTGATAGAATAGGGAAGCTGGCAGAAGATTTTGGTTTTAAGGCGGTATCGAGCGGAGTATTTGTGAGGTCTTCTTATAAAGCAGATTATTTAATGGAAAAAGTTTTAAGGGATAGGAAAAAAGAACCAGCTAAGACGGGAAAGACCTGTTAATAATTATTAGTCGGAATAATTATTGCAGTTAAAGATAATGGAGAACTGCTATAAAAATAAAGGTTCATATTGTCTATTAATGGAATGCGGAAAGCAGCAGCTTATAAATGTTGGAAAGCTCGGTAAAATAAATTTTAAGAAAGGATTTTACCTTTATGCAGGGTCTGCTCTGGGTGGTATAGGAAAGAGAATTTCCAGGCATCTGGGGAAGCGAAAAAGAAATTTCTGGCATATTGATTATTTTCTATCAAATCCCCACGTGAGTATTGATTTTATATATTGTATAGAAAGCAGTAAAAAAATTGAATGTGATATTGCAAAAAGGGTAAACAATATAGGTATCCCGGTTAGAGGGTTTGGTTCGTCGGATTGTAAGTGTGAGAGTCATTTATTTTTTATTAATACGGTGGAAAATAAATTTTGGGAGAAATTAAATAGTTATAGCGCAATACTTATATGAATGATTAAATACAAGGGAGGACTAATAAAATGGTTGAAGCATATGTTCTAATGAAATCAGAACCGGGCCAGCAGGGGGATATTTATACCAAGGTTTCTAAATTAAAGGGAGTCAAATCGGTAAAGACAGTGTCAGGTCCCTATGACCTTATTATTTTGATAGAAAGTGAGAGCTTAAATGACCTGGGAAAAATGGTTATATCAAAAATCCAGAACTTAAGAGGGATTAAAGATACGACTTCGTGTATAGTGATAGAGCCAATTTAGAAATTATCCGGGACAGTCCCGGAAATTATTAATATATGAGTATATCAGAAAGGAGAGTTTTGATATGGTGTTTAGAGATGGTAAAGAAATTAAGATGGAGGGAAAAGTAATGAAATTGGTACCAAAAATAATTGTAGGAGCAGTTATCGGGATCGTAGTTTTAATTCTGGCCTTAAATACATTTGTTATAGTCCAGGCGGGAAATGTAAGGGTGCTGACGCAGTTTGGAAAGACAACCGGTGTTACTTATACGCCCGGGCTGAATGTAAAGATTCCTTTTATACAGAATACGGTTAATTATTCGACAAGGCAGGTTACCTATGAAACAAGTGATAATCCGGAGACAAGCCGGGCGGCTTATCCTGATTATTCAGTGGATACAACATCTTCGGATGGGCAGCAGATACAGCTGAAGTACACTATAAGGTTTGCTGCTGATGGTAAAAAAGCTGAATGGATATATAACAATATAGGGAACATGGATAATGTAGTGGAAAAAGTAGTCAAAACAGAGGCAAGGTCCCTGTCCAGAAACATACCGAAAAAATACAGTGCAGCACAGCTTTATTCCGAGCAGGTATTTGATGTACAGCAGGAGATAGGAGATACCCTTAAACCTATATTTGAGGATAATGGAATAATCCTGGACGAATTTCTTTTAAGGAAGATAGATTTTACAGAAGAGTATTTTAGCGTTCTTGAAGAAAAACAAATTGCGGAAGAAAGAATAGTAGTGGAGCAGAATGTACTTGAACAGGAAAAGATAAAAAAAGAACAGACAATAATAAAAGCGGAAGCGGAAGCAAGAGAGATTGAGATAAGAGGTAAAGCGCTTGAAAGCTATCCCCAAATAATACAGCTTGAATTTATACAGAAATTGTCACCTAATATTTCCTGGGGGATATTGCCCGAGGAAGGGATTGTGCCCTTTATTGACCTGAGCAATCTTCAGGAAGAGATGGGCAGCAATGGACAAAATAGTGCACAGGAAGAGACAGGGAAAACCCAGGAAACAGAGGAAACAACAACTGAAGAATAAGAAGGTACGTTATTGAACTAGAGATTCAGCATATTTATTAATGCGGGATAATATATGATTGTTTGAGGAGTGCCGGGTTTCAAATGAAAAGGATAAAGAAATATTTTTCCGGTTGGGTTGAGCAGGTAAGAACATATAACAAAATTGCCGATATATCCAAAATAGTAAGAAGATATTTTGCAGTTAACGGTTTTGACGGAGTAATTACCAGCATAGGAGTTCTTGTAGGTAATTATGTGATTGGTGTTAAAGAATACAAGCATGTATTAATAGCCGGTTTTGCCATATGTATATCGCTGGGGGTTTCGGGTATATGGAGTGCTTATAATAGTGAAACAGCTGAAAGAAAAAAAGAGATATTTGATCTGGAAGAATCTATACTTTATGATTTGGATGAAACTATAATAACAAGAGCCCAGAAATTCGCAGTTATGGTACTTGCTGCTGTAAATGGAGTTTCACCTGTGATAATGGCATTTATACCCCTGACTCCGTTTTTATTTGGCGAACTTATACCTATTAATATCTGTTATTATAGCGGGTTTGCCCTGGCGTTTTTAATTTTATTCGGGATAGGTTTATTTCTGGGTAAGATTTCCCGGAGCAACCTCGTGGTTAGCGGTATGAAGATGCTAATTGCAGGAGGTTTTTGCGTGGGCTTGAGTTTGCTGCTGGAACTAATTGACTGAAAATTAAAAAATAGAGTGATAAAAAGCCCTGCCTTTAAGAGCAGGGCTTTTTTACTACAATAGGTAAACTGATAGAATCAAAAAAATGTATTACTATAAAAGTGGAAGATAGGAATCAAGCTCATAATTCGAAACATGAGTCCTGTATCTATCCCATTCAATTTTTTTATTCTCTATGAATTTTTCAAATATATGGTCACCAAGAGTTTTTCTTACCAGCTTGCTCTTTTCCATAATTTTAACTGCCTCAAGGAGATTATCGGGAAGAGTTTCAATTTTTGCTTCTTCTCTTTTTAGAACATCCATGTCGAAGATATTTTCTTCCACCGGATCAGGTAGAGGGTATTTGTTTTTAATACCCTCCAAACCGGCTGCCAGCATAACGCTGAAAGCAAGGTAAGGGTTGCAGGCAGGGTCAGGACACCTGAATTCCATTCTGGTAGAGGTTTCTTTACCTGGTTTATACATCGGTACCCTTACCAGAGAAGACCTGTTCCTTCTGGCCCAGGAGATGTAAACGGGTGCCTCATAACCGGGAACGAGTCTTTTATATGAATTAACCCACTGGTTCGTTACCGCTACTATTTCCTTAGAGTGTTTGAGAGTACCCGCTATATAATTCTTGGCGGTTTCTGATAAATGATACTCGTCTTTCGGATTAAAAAATGCGTTTTTATCCCCTTTAAAAAGAGACTGATGGGTATGCATCCCGCTCCCGTTAACTCCGAATAATGGCTTGGGCATGAATGTTGCATATACTCCATTTCTTGTAGCTACTTCTTTTACTATGATTCTGTAGGTCATGGCATTATCGGCCATGGTAAGAGCATCTGTGTACCTCAGGTCTATTTCGTGCTGTGAGGGAGCAACTTCATGATGGGAATACTCGACGCCTATACCCATTGCCTCAAGGTAGAGAACGGTGTTTCTTCGCAGCTCACTGGCAACATCAAGGGTGGTAAGGTCGAAATATCCTCCCCTGTCAAGAATTTCGGGTTCTCCGGTATCTGACTTAAAGTAGAAATATTCAAGCTCAGGGCCGACATAAAATGTATAGCCCATATCTTTAACTTTTTTTAACATTCTTTTAAGAACCCATCTCGGGTCACCTTTAAAATTTGAACCATCCGGCTCAAGTATGTCGCAGATCATTCTGGCAACCCCGTTTTCTTTGGGGCTCCACGGAAGTATCTGGAAGGTATTGGGGTCGGGCATTGCTATAACATCGCTCTCTTCTATTCTTGAAAAGCCCTCAATCGATGAACCGTCAAAGCCCATGCCATCTGAAAGCGCATTCTCAAGCTCCTCGACAGTGATGGCAAAACTTTTT
The DNA here is from genome assembly GCA_034660395.1 of Actinomycetota bacterium. Lineage (GTDB taxonomy): Bacteria > Actinomycetota > Humimicrobiia > Humimicrobiales > Humimicrobiaceae > JAQVEM01. The sequence continues at coordinate 4,236 of JAYEJA010000091.1, read as the reverse complement.
AAAAATCCCTGGACGTCCGTAAACCAGAATCTTATAAACTTGATGTTATTGTCGTGGGCCTTTTTCAGGACGTATTCCTTCATCTCGTCTTTTTTTCCCATAATGTCACTCCTCTATTTTAATGGTTATTTAATAATTAATTTAATTCATATACATAAAAACCGGAGTTTTTAAGTTGCATAATATTATAACTTAATTCATACCAAAAATTTATATAAATCATGTTAAATCTATGTTAAATATTAGAATTCCGCTTAAATTAACATGAAAGTTTCTGTATTCGTTATAGTAAAATATTCCGGGAAGGCAAGGCGCAGGCGGTCATCAAATAGAATGGGTAAACATGTAGCCGACACTTCTTACAGTTTTAAGCATAAGATTATAGGGGGGTGGTATTTTAGAGCGCAATCTTCTAATGTGGACATCAATTGTTCTGCTGCCGCCGTAAAAGTCATACTCCCATATGATTGAAAGAAGTTTTTTCCTGGTAAAAACTTTATTCTGGTTCTTGAGAAGGAGGTTCAGGAGCTCAAATTCTTTGTATGTTAGCTCTATGGGAGTCCCATTAACGGAAAGTTCGTATTTATCAAGATTCAATATCAGTTCGCCAACGGCAATGCTATTTTTTGGGGGATAAATATTCATTCTTAAAAGAAGTGCTTTTATCCTGAAGTAGAGTTCTTTTTCAATATTGTCATAAAAGCAAAAATCATCAAACTCAAATCCACTCTTAAATATGTTATTTTTACTGCTGCTGTCAATTATGGCAATTTTTGCAATTCCTTTATGGTCTTTATTTTTTAAGCTATTTATAATATCATCGTTTTCTTCGTCATTAATTTTTCTTCCTGTAAAATCAAAGATAAAGAGTTTTGCATCGTTTATGAAAGAACTGATGCCTGCAGCATTTTTGATTAGATGAATGTTAAAATCAGTTTTATCTAAAACTTTTTTTATTTTATCAGCATTAATGCTTTTGTCCGGGAAAAGTAATATTTTTATCATATTTTTATTTTAAATCTAAACTGAATTTATTGGTGATAGGATATCTTCTATCCTTACCGAACGCACGTGAAGTTATTTTAATGCCGGGTGAGCCCTGCCTTCTCTTATATTCACTGGAATCTACCATGTTTATTACTTTCCTAACGGTGTTTTCGTCAAATCCCTTATTTACGATTGACTTGAAGCCAAGGTCATCTTCTATATATGCCTTAAGTATGGGGTCAAGCGCATTGTAAGGGGGAAGCGTATCCTGGTCTTTCTGGTCCGGTTTGAGTTCAGCGGAGGGAACTTTGGAAAGGATATTTGACGGTATTATATCGTGGTGCTTTTCATTTATAAATTTGCAGATCCTGTAAACCATTGTTTTATATACATCTTTAATGGGTGAAAAACCTCCGGCCATGTCACCATAAAGGGTACAGTATCCCACACTTATTTCGCTTTTATTACCTGTGGATAATACCAGCCAGTGTTTCTCGTTTGCCAGGGCCATGGCTATGTTACCCCTTATGCGCGCCTGAAGGTTTTCTCTGGTTACATTGATTTCTGGGCCTGTAAATATCTTATTTAGATTTTTAAGATAGCTCCTGTATATTTCTGTGATAGGTATAGTAATGTATTTAATGCCAAGGTTATTGCATAGTTTAATAGAGTCGTCAATGCTTCCTCTGGAGGAGTAGAGGGAAGGCATAAGCAGTCCGTTAACATTTTCTTTTCCAAGGGCGAAGGAGGCTATTACGGCCGTTAGGGCAGAGTCTACACCTCCGCTTAACGCAACGATTACTTTTTCAAATCTGTTTTTCCTTACATAATCCCCGGTACCCATGATAAGCGCATCAAGTATTTCTTCTTCGGAAGTTATGATTTGCCCGGAACGGCTGCCGGAATTTTTATATTTTAAGATTTTCTTTTTTTCATAATCCGGCCCGTACCTTAAATCAATAAGTGCGGGAGGAGTGTAATCTTTTAGAAGTTTTATCTTATCCTTTTCAATATCATTTCTGTATTTGTCTTTTAAGGATTTTATTTTATCAATTTCAAGGTCATATATTATGGAATCCCCGGCAAAAGATTTTGCGCGGACAAGGACTTTTCCTTCCCCATTTATTATTAAGCTGCTGCCGTCAAATACAAGCTCGTCCTGTCCGCCGGCCATATTTAGATATGCAATATTTACCCTGTTGCTTATTGCTGTATCTGACAGCACTTTTATCCTTTCCTGAATTTTTCCTGTGTAGTAAGGGGATGCGGATATGTTTATTATAAGGCCTGCTTCACCCAGGATTGATTGGATTCTTGCAGGGCCTTCAGGATGAAATATGTCTTCACATATGTTTAATCCGAAAATGGAATCTCCTGCTTTAAAAACACAGGAATCAAGACCTTTTTCAAAGTATCTCTCCTCATCAAAAACGGAATAGTTGGGAAGGAATTGCTTGTTATATATAGATTTAATCTGATTTTTATAGATTACTGCTGCAGAATTATAGATTCCCTGTTTTCCCCTGCTCGCGAACCCTGCAATCACAATGATATTGGAGGTTAGTTCCTTCAGCTTATTTAAGCAATCAATGTTTTCGCTGATGAAGGAGTCTTTAGCGAGGAGGTCTTCAGGAGGGTATCCTGTAATGGAGAGCTCGGGAAAGACCGCCAGGTCAGAGCAGTTTCTTTTTGCCTCATCTATATGGGAGGCGATTATATTATAATTTCCCTTTAAATCTCCCACCGTGGGATTTAACTGTGCCAGATATATCCTTAAGAAAGATATTTTTTTCTCCTTACCTTAAAAATATTAGAAAACATTGTTATAAACTATAAACCGATTATTTTTAATTACAATTATAACCTTTTTTGTTTATTTAATTTACTGTTTGTATTATAGTTAGTTTTTTTAGTCAGGAACCTTTTTTTATATTATATTATCTAAAAGCTGAATTTTGTATTGCTATTATGAATATATCAGGTATTTATTTTATAAATGTTAGAAGTTACGGCAGAAAAATATTAAGAAAAGTTAAAGTAAATAATATGTTAAAATTTGACTTGTTCTAATATAATATAAGAGGATATTAAAAGGGTTTTTTAAGCAGTCTATTTTTTATTATTAAAGACAGGAAAGAGGAAAAAGCAGTGAACAGGATTGCAAAGGCAATATCATATGTTTTTGATGGGTCGGTTATTTCCATACCCATTTTTCTGGTCATTTGCATAATGATTGTTGATAACACGATAGAAGCAATGGCATGGGCTTCTATCTGCCTGCTTTTTGGAACTGTGATTCCATATCTTTATGTAATTCTGTTGTACAGGAAAAAAGAGATAGATGATATGCATATACCGAGGAAGGAAGACAGGATTAAGCCGATGCTGGTATCTTTCGTCAGTTATACTCTTTGCCTTATTATTTTATATATTTTAGATGGTCCTTTATTTCTAAAGTCCGTATTCGCAATAAGTGTGGCTTCCGTAGTTATATTTACAGTAATTACTTATTTCTGGAAAATAAGCCTGCATATTAGCTGGATAACTTTTATTGTTATTACGTTTAATGTTTTATTTGGTAAATGGATGTTGCTTATGGTACCCCTTATTCCCGTAATAGGATGGGCGCGTGTAAGAATAAAAAAACATACCGTAAACCAGGTAATTTTAGCGGTGGGGATTTCAACAGTTACAAGTATCATGATTTATTATAATTACGGTTTTATAAATCTGTTTTAGGCGGTACTTCTGCACCCCTATTCTTAATTATTAATAGCAACCTAAAAAAGACAATTGATAAATTATAACAAGTTTGTTATATTATAAGTTAAATGTGGAAGATAGTATTTTATAAGAAAGATAATCTTAAAGAACCGGTTAGAAATTTTATAGTCAATTTGCCGAGCAAGGAAAGAGCAAAGGTTGTGCAGGAAATTGAAAATATGAGGTTGGAAGGTATATATTTAGGCCTTCCATTTGTTAAAAAACTTGTGGGTAGAGAGTATAAAGGTTTGTGGGAATTAAGGGTAAGATTTGGTTCAAACTATATTAGAATCATTTATTTTCTGCATACTAAAAAAAATTTTGTACTCCTGCATGGTTTTAAAAAGAAGACAAATAGAACTCCTAAAAGGGAACTGGAGATAGCAAAGAGGAGAATGATAGAATATAAAAATAAAAGGAGATGAGTAAATAAATTATGGAATGGGAAGAATTTAAAAAGGATCTTTTAAAAGACCCGGAATTTAA
>JAYEJA010000090.1:0-2369 GCA_034660395.1 Actinomycetota bacterium | reverse complement strand
GGAAGAGATTGAAAAGGCAGAACAAATTTATAATTCACTTGATCCTTCACAACAGGAAGAGATAAGGATAGAAACAGAAAATAGGATACCGGAGTTTTGGAAAGAAAAGCTCAATAGGGGAAGAGCCAAAGGAACAACTTCAAAATTGCTTGAGGTTGTCCTGGAAGAAAAGAGGAGAGAAATAATAAAAGAGTGGATTGAAGATAAAAAAATAATTTTTTAAATGTATTAGGATATAAAAAACTATCTTTCTCGAACTCCCGAAGCTATATATTGAATTGAAATAAATAAGCTAAAGAAAATTTTAAAAAAGAAGGATTTTTAAAATAAGCGTAGTATATATAATATATAGCGTGAAGTATTTCACTTAAATAAATTTTATATAGTATCCTGTATGAAGGTAACAGGAGAGACTTTTTCTTTTGTTTTATAAAGAAAAAGAGCCGAAGAGGCAAGATACTAAATTTATCCAAACTTTCAGGCAAAAGGACCGTTACTGGACAGAACTCTGGAGAGCTTTATGCTAAAAAGCACCGACGGGGCAATTCCTAATTATTAGGAAATTCCTTACAGAGTGTACTTTTATAAAAAGTTATTTCCTAATTACATAGGAAGAATCTTTCAGGTAAAAGGACAGAGTAAGATATAGTAATATAACTATTTTTACTCTGTCCTTTTTATTGTGACTGCCAGACTACCAGCTTTTTATGTGAGTGATTTAGCAAGATGTCGCAAGTTTTTATTGCTAAAAAGATAAAATAATAATGTTTTCTTATGTAAATGTGTTTATTGTTAAATGTTAAAATTTGTAGAGGTATGAGTATACAATTTAAAAATATTCAGTTTTAAAAAAATAAAAAAAATAATTTAAGGAGGTATCTTATGCATATCTATAAGTTATTAAAATTAGGTGCTTTAGTTTTATTTATTGTAACAGTTGCATTTTTTGCAGGATGTGGTGGAGGCACAGCCCCACCTATAAATCACTACGGAACTGCTAGGGGTTTTGTGAAAGATGCAGTAACTAGGACCGGAATAGAAGAAGCAATTGTCACTATTGGTGACAAATCTAATATTACAGATTCTAATGGTGCTTATCTTATAGAGAATATTCCCGCAGGATTTCAATCTATTGTGGTAACAGCACTCGGCTATCAAGATTATAATAACAGTGTAACAATTGAAGAAGATGATAACGTAATCGACGATGTGTTGCTTGAACCAGGAGCTACACATTATGAAGATACTTCTAATTCAGATGGAATTGCCACCTTTACACTTCAAGATAGTCGAGTAGTACAAACTAAAGTTATAGATGTTGTTACCGGAGAACCCATACCTAATATTGATTCATACCTGGTTACAGATGGAACCGATGTTGCTTTTCTGTTTATAGATTCAGCTGGAATTTATGTTCCGAGAATTGCACCTGAGGAACAGAGCTTACGGGCTCTCGCACGCCCTCCCGAAGAGCGTCAAATTGGCACAATAAAGGAATTATGGAAGGTTGAACAGGCGATGTATAGCGGCTATCAACCAAAATATGCTGATCAGATAGAAAATCATCTTGCAAGCGACATATTTAGATGGTTTTTTAATTTTTGCTACCCTTCAAAATTAGCTGACCTTGAAGTTAATCTGCGGGATTTTTTAATAGAAGCAGGTTTGGATAGTGGTGTAGGAGCAGTGATAGGGGCTGTAATACCAGGAGCTGCTGGGGCGTTAGTTATAGTAAGCGCAGTTGAACTTGGGAATACCGCAGCATACCAATTATGGGTAGAACATTACATATCTCGAGGATATTCGTTAGATCAAGACTTTGAAATTTGGAGACTGAATCCCCCATTATCGCCTATACCATTTGTCTTTCCCATAGAAGAACCATCCAACTTAGTTATAGAAGAAAACCCGGGGAGTATTAGCGGAAAGGTTTTAGATGCCCTATCATTAGGTATTCATAATGCTCAAGTTGAAATAGTAGATCTCGATTTATCTACCACTACTAGTAGTGATGGAAGTTATAGCTTTAGTAGTATACCCCCTGGAACTTATGGAATAGTAGCATACAAAATAGGATATAATCCAAGCGCTCAAGTTAATGTTAGGGTTTTCAGTGGACAGGAAACAGCGGCTCTAAGTATTGTGCTTTCGAGTATTAGTGAAAATATCATTCTAAGTTACATTACTGTATCTCCATCTACTATGTCTTTGGTCGAAGGAGATTCTCAGACTATTTCTTCCATAACTGCTCATTATAATAATGGAGATACTGCTGATATAGCTTTCGATGATTGTACTTATGTTTCAAGTGATCCTGAAGTTGCTACGGTCGATACCGGTTTAATTACTGCAGTTGCTCCTGGTACAGC
>JAYEJA010000089.1:0-2381 GCA_034660395.1 Actinomycetota bacterium | reverse complement strand
CATAATGGGGTAAGGTAAATAATTAAGCAACATAAGAAAAAAGAAAAAGAATGGCTGAATAAACTGCCAAGTGTCCCGTAGTGGTATAGATTGGTACCGAATATTATCGCCAGTAAAGTAATAAGTGTTACTTCTTTAGAAAAATACCTTTCCAGGATTTTCTTTAAAACATAAATTCCCGCTACTGCATAAAATAGGCCCGACAGCCCTGCAGCATGCTGGTAAATAAAGGAATAACCGTCAAGGGTATAATTAAAAATCACTGACAATAAGTGACCTATAAGGAAAAAAGGCAGGATCATAATTGCCTCTCCCACCTGGTAATGGTTCCAGAACTGCTCAAATTCGGAAGGGCTTAAAAGTCTCTCAAAAGGTATATCCCTGTAATCTATTAAATAATTTGGAAGGTAAAAGTAATACCCGTATCCGTCCCCGGTTATAATCGGGATCTCTTCACCCCTGTAAACATGGTACCTGCCGGGTGATATGGAAAAGTAGCCAATTAAAAAAGCCACGGCAATCAAAATAATAAAATACTTTAAAATAGCAGAAATAAATTTATTTCCTGATGATAGATAATTGTTTTTCATAAGATTTTCTTAATCTTAAATTACCCTAAAAAACCATCTTAGTTTATTAATCTATTTAAATTTACCTACTTATTTTTTATTATATTCTCTGCAGCTTCAAATCCCATCTGCATGGCAACATGACCGTTTATATAATTAAATTTGCCCTGCCTTCCTGCTGTTTCAAAATTCTCCATTTCCTTTATATAATCCAGTAGATTTCCCAGATGTTTCTCATAACCCAGCTTATATACAGGATACCCGTACTCATACCTGTAGACATTCATATCAAGAATCTCTTTTTTCTTTATTATATCTTCTCTTAAAAGGTCTTTTAAGACCATCTCCTTACAATACTTATCGTCTTTCCACCATCTGTCTTCTCTGCTGCTGCTTATTTCTGCAACCAGTATAGTAGTATCGGGCTTAATCGTATCATGGCTAAAATATGAAGAATCATATATGCGGTTAAAGGCATGCTCCCTGAAATACATAAAGGATACCGGCAGCACCTTTGGTTTGTTTACCAAAACCCCCACAAAAACCAGCGCCCTGAACTTAAGTGATTCCGCTGACTGCTTAAGGGTTTTATTAACCGGAGGATTAATCATTGTAATTACCTTATTTACGGGAATCGTGTTTATTAAAGCATCAACCTTTAAGTCATATTTTTTACCTGAATTTACAGTAATTTCCCTGACGCTGCTGCCATTAACCTTTATCCCCACTACTTCCGAATTCAGGTATATCTCCCCCCCATTTTTTTCAATATCTTCCACCATCCTATTTATAATGCCCCTGTAACCGATTCTGGTGGTAAAAAGCTGGCCGTCCACATTCTCCACAAAATGATTGGTTGACTGGCGGGTAAGCTTTGCTCTTATCGGCGAGATTATTTTATTTAAAAATATGCTCCCGGAAATCCTCGGGATTCTTTCCATAGCAAACTCGGGTGAGAATTTATCAGGGTATATTCCCCACACATGGTAAATATAATTTTTAAAAAACAGCTCATAAAGAATATCCCCGTAATACTTCAACAGTAATGTCTCTGAATTTTCTTCCCGGGGCTTATTGAATACTCTTTTTATATTGTTTTTAACAAGACTTAAAGCAGCATTTAAAACCATTTTCTTTGGTAATTTTTTTAAAACCTCGAAAATAGAAAGCGGATACACAAAGTAGTCATCCATAAACTTGATTAAAATCGTCCTTTTAAAGTCAATAAGTTCACTGCCGGCAATCTCTTTTATCTCATTAAGTATGTGAGGATTACTTGTGTGAAAGAAATGCGGTCCGTACTCATATATATTACCGTTTATAACCTTTCCTGATGCCAGTCCTCCGCAGTTATCCCCTCTTTCAAAAATGTTTACATCAAAGTCACGTCTCGCAAGGTACATGCCGGCAGCCAGTCCTGCAACCCCGCCTCCTATTATTGCTATTTTCTTTTCAGGCAAAATTTCTCCTTACCTGTCCCGGAGAATGTATTTTAAAAAGTAAATTATAAATTATTTTCTTTACCGAACTCTTTGATTGTCTTTACAATATACTCGATATTATCCTGGCTTAAATTCGGATGCAGGGGTATATTCAGCCCGACCTCATTCAGCAGCTCTGAATTTTTTAGCTTAAGATGGGTTGAATTATAAATCGGTATCATGTGAAGCGGCTGGTATCTTAAGGTAGTATATATACCTTTTTCATACATGTAATGGGCAAGTTCATCCCTCTTATCATTATTAAGCCGTATAAAGTAGCTAAAGTAAGAGTGCTGCTCGCCTTCTTCTGCATCCATCGGGATTTTAAGCC
>JAYEJA010000088.1:0-2393 GCA_034660395.1 Actinomycetota bacterium | reverse complement strand
ATATAATTAAGCATACTAAATTATATAAACCATTTCAACTAGCATTAAAAATATAAGGATAAGAAATGAATAATAAACAGCGACACTTTGCAATAGAAATGCTAACTGAAGCGTATTTTGCGAAACAGGTGACAGGTTTGCCTGCCTCGATACTGGCCAGTCAGTGCATTTTAGAAACATCTTGGGGTAAATATATACCTATTGATATATCTTCTGGTAAATATTCCTATAACCTATTTGGAATAAAAGGAAAAGGGACTAATGGGTCTGTTGAAGTATATACTCACGAATATATTAACGGAAAAAAAATAAAAATAAAAGATAAATTCAGGGCTTATGATAGTTACAAGGAAAGTTTTATAGACTATGGCAACCTGATATTAGGGGCTAAAAGGTATAAACAAGCGGTAGTAAATAAGGATAATCCGAGAAAGTATATAGAAGAATTATGGAAAGCAGGGTATGCGACTGACCCTGACTATGTATCGAAAGTGATACATATAGCCGAACAATGTAAATTTATACCAAAATGTTAGCTTTTTGTGTTTTTTGCAATATAGTGGTATGATTAGTTAAAGGAGGAGGAGATGATAAAAATAAAATGCCCTGACTGTGGTTCAAGTAATTGGATTTACAGCGGGTATGCTAAACGGGGAAAAGGGGAAACTGAAAGACCACAACAGTTTTTTTGCAAAGACTGTGGTAGAACATTTACTGATAAAAAGATACTCGACCAATTTCCTGATGCAGATCTCGAATTAATCAGAGAAAATCTTCGGCTTGATAAACGAGCACAGAAATTTCAAGATAGAAATAGAATTGAAAAAAAATCTGTTCGGGAATATGCAAGAATAGATAACGCAGTATCAGAATATAATAAAGAACTAATTAAAGTATTAGACCAATATAACCTCGCTAAATTTACCATTAAACACAAGAATTATCAGAATGAAGCCGCCGGAATTTTCCACTTAACTGACCCTCACTTTAATGAACTTGTCAACCTTGCTATAAATAGATATGATTTTAACGTTGCCTCAAAAAGAACTAAATTATTTGTTGAAGAAGCCCGGGAATATTTTAAGCTAAAAAATGTTAAAAATGTACTATTTGCAATGACGGGCGACTTGCTTAATTCTGATAGGCGACTTGATGAATTATTGAATGAAGCGACTAATAGAAGCAAGGCGACTTTTCTTGCGGTCCGGTTAATTGAGCTGATGATCTTGGACCTTAATAAAGACTTTAATTTAACGGTGGCTAATGTTACCGGAAATGAAAGCAGAATAGCAAAGGATAATGCATGGTCTAATATTATGGCAAGTGATAATTATGATTTTACTGTATTTAATATGCTGGGGTATTTGTTCAGGAAAAGTAAAGGGATACAATTTCTGTTAAATGGTGACCCTATGGAACAGATTGTAAAAATAGGCAATAAGAATATATTGCTTTTGCATGGACACCAAATTGATGGTAAAATGGAAAAGGCAATACAGGGAATAAAAGGTAAATATACAGCACAAGGGATAACAATTCATTTTATAATATCCGGACATTTACATTCAGCCAGAATTGGTGATATATACGCAAGAGGAAGTTCAATGGTGGGTGCCAATGCTTTTAGTGAAAGAAAATTACAGTTAACTTCAAGGGCAAGTCAAAATATACATATTATCTATTCTTCTGATAGGATTGACAGCATAAAGATTGACCTGCAAAATACAAAACATATAGAAGGATATAATATCGAAAATGAAATTGCTGCCTATAATGCGAAGAGTGCAGATAGGATAAGAAATAAGAAAACTATCTTTGAAGTTGTGATATAATGATTTTGAGAGTGTCTATATAGCCGATTTACATTGTAAGTCTATACGTGCTATATAGGCGGGTTGCCGTTCTGCAGGCGGTAGTAATAAGGTGGGTAGATTACAACTAAACGCCAATTATCTATTAAAGTAGTTTAATTGTGAAATTTGTAAACCATACTATACAAACTAATGGCAATATTGCAAAGTGCATAACGTTCACTTTACTTAAACGTTCACCAGATACTGAACTATTTCCAAAATGGAAAAGATTGGAGATAATCCAAGTATTACATTAAGTTGACAAGTCATAGTAGCTTGTCACAGTAAAGGGGGTTAAGATGACATACGAACAATTATTAGACAAAATTGATGATAATACCGATAAAGAAAAGTTGGAGCTTGAATTGGAAATATTAGGCAAATTTTATTATTATGAGGGGGATTGACCCTACATATTTAATATTGCAAGTTAAATTTGATGTTTCAGCAAACTCTGAAAATGGCTTATAGACTGAAAGACCTATTTTTCGTATTCATTAGAAAAGAGTGTCTTTGGAAAAATGAGTAGGTGCAATTTTG
>JAYEJA010000087.1:0-2398 GCA_034660395.1 Actinomycetota bacterium | reverse complement strand
CCATCACGGTCCACTCAGGAATGTCGGGACCGGAAGGACTTGTAAAACAACCGGTCAGACTAATTGATAAAATTATTAGAACAAAAATTATTGCATATTTATATTTCATAAATTGATACTCCTCTTATTTTAGTTAGCTGGTTACTTGGTTAATTGGTTAATTAGTTAGTTAGTTAAGATTAAGATAAAGATCAGTTGGCCAGTTAACCAGTTTTCCGGTTAGCCGGTTAGCATAAGATGCAAAATACGAGTTGCAAGACACGAGTTTAAAATAAAATACAAAATTAATTAGTCGTTAGTTTTACTAGCGTATAGCGTACAGCGTTTAGCGTATAGGCTAAATCAATAAACCAAAAAGCGAAAAATCATAAATAGTCGTTAGCAAGACAGACAAGACGCTTGTCCTACGGATTTATATAGATTACTGAAAAAAAAATAGTTACTTACAACGACTTCGCAAATTTATTTTTTGTTTTATTTAATAATATAGCATATAATAAATTATAAGTCGAAAAAATTATGAATAATTGGCCGATTTGCCGATTCACCAATTGGCCAATTAAGATAAGAACAAAGATTAGGAAATTAATTAACCAATTACCCGATTGACCGGTCGGTTTAGCAATTAAAAAAATTCAATTTCCAAGACATATTTTTTAGCTGCACAAGGTTTTAAAAAAAAGAAGGATTTTTAAAATAAGGTATCGAAAATTATATAAAAAGGAGGAAAAGGTTATGAAGGCAAATATTATAAAGAAAGGTATTTTAATATTAGTTGTAGTTTCTTTGCTGGCTATTGGGTTTACAGGATGTACTATCACATTTTTTCCTACCACAGGAACAGTTTATATAACGGTCGAAGGCGAGTGGTGGTATAATATTTACATGGATGAACAAAAAAAATGCTCAGGAATACAACAAGGAGAAACCTGCGTACTATATAATATTCCTGTAGGAAATCACTTCTTTGAAGCAATTGATACCGCGGGATCGATGTTGGGCTATGATTCTGTTAGGCAATACATACATAGAGGAGTAAATAATGTAAATCTTAACCCTCAATCCTCGATCTAGTCTCAATAAATATCTATAAAGTATTGTAAAACCTTAAATGTAACGAAAAATAAAAAAGACAGGTTATTATTTAATAATAGACATATTTTTAAAGTAAGTAGCCTATTCTTTTTATTTTCAAAATAATATATTATTTGAAAGAGGATTTTTTAAAAAATTATCGAATATTTAAAATTATAAGATAATGCTTCAGAAATGGGGATTACGAATTATGTATACTCATATACCGCTAAAAAGCAAAAAGTTTCTAATCCTGCTGGTAATTCTGATATCAAGCTTAGCATTACACTCCGGATGCGGGGGAATCACTTCCCCTCCTATCACTATCAATGAAACAGCATACCGCGCTTACTGTGTGGGCGTGGGGGATTATTTCTACTTCCCCGACTATTACGGAAATATCGACCTTCCCGGTCCGCCTTATGATGTAAATAGAATGTGTTATACTCTCAGTAAATGCAGATTTGGGACATCAAATACAGAATTTTCTGAAATCTGGTATACCACTGATTGGTCTGCTACAAAATCAACCATCTTGCAGGGAATTGCCAACATTTTCTCCGAAGCAGATTATAATGATGTATCTTATTTTTATTTTAGTGGTCATGGCATAAATTATGAAGGCATTTCTTATCTTTGTCCCACAGAAGTAAACTATTTCTCTCCATTGACAACCTATATCAGTGTAGATGAATTAGAAACTGCCTTAAGTGCAATACCGGGCACTAAAGTGGTCTTTCTCGATTCCTGTCATTCCGGAGGATTTATCGGAAAAGGAGTGGAAAAAATACAAATTTCTAAAGAAGAATTAGAATCTTTTAATGATGAGGTCATTAATGTCTTTTCTCAGGCCGAATACAAAGGGCTGCTTACCACTAATGAATATAAAGTCTTGACTTCTTGCCATCATTACCAGGAATGTATAGGGCTTGCACCTACAACACCGGGTGATTTTGACCCCTTCGGAGTGTTTACTATGGCTTTATGTGCAGGTTGCGGATTTTATGACAGTTACCCGGCAGATACAAATCTGGATACTAAAGTTAGTTTACAGGAAGCATATCTCTATGTAAGAAATTGGGTAGCAGAATTAAATGCACAATTACCCTATAATGATATAACCCAGGATGTACAAGTTTATCCTTATAGTTCGAGTTTTACGATAGTGGAGTATTGATTTAGTCGATAGTCGTTAGTGAATAGTATTTAGTAAAACCCCCACCTTAATCCTCCCCCTTCAATGGGGAGGAGATGGATACGGGCACATGAGGGCGTATGCAATACGCCCCTACTTTTTCCCTGTAAACTCGAAACTTACAATTTG
>JAYEJA010000086.1:0-2400 GCA_034660395.1 Actinomycetota bacterium | reverse complement strand
TAAATACTGAAATGACGGAAGGACATTGGCCGGATGAAGATGGTGTAGTTACTGTTTATGATATGTGTGAATAAGATTAAATAGGAACTATAGCAAATAATACCTAATCAAAAAGGGGCGCTTTTTTAGTGCCCCTTTTTGATTTACTCTATATGGATAACTTTTTCCTATACTTTATAGCTTGTTAAAAGTTTATTTGAAAATATACAAGTCATTTCAAAAAAATATTAGAGAAAAAGTTTAAAAATTATTTTCTATGTTATATAATATATAAAATATGTTATTTTTTTGAAAGGAAATATTAAATAATGAAAAATAAGAATACATTTATCTTAACAATAATACTGGTATCTCTTCTTTTCTTGATTACAGGATGTACTTCAAATATTACTGATCCCCCCATTCCTGATAACGGACTTTTTAAAGGGACAATCATCATTGCCGATGGTGTAGAAACTACCCAGGATTGTACCCCTATCTTAACTATCCATTGTGAAGGAGCTGCCTATATGCGTTTCAGCGGTGATGGTGAGGAATGGACAAATTGGATAGAGTATAGCCCTAATTACGAAGGATTTAATATTGCCAATAAGTCTTATGGAACAATATTCGGTTCAGGGACAAAAACAGTTTATATTCAATTTAAAGATGATGAGGGAAATTTATCACCTTCGGATGATTTGGCTTACGACACTGTTGTTTACAATATGCCGGAATTAAGCAAATTAGAAATTGATCCGAGCAGTGCAGAAGTGAATGTTAATGGGAAGAAAACTTTTTCTGTTACAGGATGGAGCAAATCAAAAGAATATGAAGTTCCTCTTGATGGTGAAAAAGTAACCTGGAAAGCTTGTTGTGATGCAAAAGTAAACCCGATTCATGCATTATCAACAACTTATACTGCACCCACTTCTCCTAATACTTATCATATAGATGTTTATTATGAGGGAAAACAGAAAACAGCAATGATTTATGTTACAAAGTAATGATTAAAATAATTATTGACAAACAAGGAGAAAAATATGTGACAAAAAAGTTATTAATTGTACTATTATCGGGGTTAATGTTAATTTTATGTACAGGTTGCGTTCCCGGACTTTTTCCGGAACCGGAAAATAATGCCCCGAATATTACTTCTGATCCGATTACGACTGCTACTGTGGGATTAAATTATACTTATAGTGTTGAAGCAATTGATGAAGATGATGATACTTTGATTTATGTTTTAACAACTAAACCTAAAGAGATGATTATCAGTTTTTCTTCAGGAATCATCACTTGGACACCAAGTACTGCACGGACTTATGATGTTGTCGTAGAAGTATCTGACGGAACATTGACTGATTCCCAGTCTTTTACTCTTACCGTAGGCGCTGGAGAACCTCAACCCACAACTACTAAGAGAGTAGTCATGTGGGAATTATTTATAGGACCGGTCTGCAGCCGTTGTGAAGGAGTAAGTCAATATATTGCACAATTAAGGGAAGAATATGCTTATGATGAATTAGTACTCTTAGAGGAGTATGGTTGGGATTACCAGGAGTACACCGGTTGGGAAGTAAAGGATGTTAAAGCTAGATATTACGATTACCGTAGTGTTACGGGAACTGAATATGCTGCACTTCCTGCTGCTTATTTTAACGGCATAAATCAGTTTGTGTATTACGGAGACCGTGGATATGATAGTTATAAAGCTGCAATCGAGGCAGAATTATCAAAACCCGTTAAAGTGACAATTTCTGCAACATATGATGTAATAGGAACAACAGTAAATATTACTGGGAACGTGTTTAATGCAAGTGATAGCATCTTAAACAATATAGTTGTCGAAGCGATGGTTTATGAGAATTCAGTATATTCAGAGAAATGGAAAAAGAATGTTGACTATGTAGTACGGGATATTATTACTTACGAAGAATCAGGTGAGTTAATTGCCAGTTTTGCACCCGGAAAAAGCCATGAATTTTCACTAACTTCTTCATCTTTGAGCAATGTCAAGGACATGAGCAATATTCATGTAGTAGTTTATGTCCAGGCACCTTTTAGTCCAACCAAAGAAATCCTGCAGGCACTGTATGTGGAGCAAGATTAGTTACCCGGTTACCCCCGGTTAACCGGTTTACCTGTTAGGAGAAAGACTAGTTACCATGTTTACAGGTTATCCAGTAACTTTTTATCTTGTCTTTATTCTAACCGGAAAACTGGCGAACAGGCTAACTAAATAATCTTGCAGCTTGTATTTTAACTAGCAAACTGGATAACCGGCTAACTAAATAGGAGTTCTTAATGTTCATAAAAAATAAAACAAAAGTCTTGACCATAACTATCATTATTTTGACACTTTTATTTTTAACCGGCTGTTTAGGTTCCTCCACCGATGAAACCCAGATTAAGCAGATT
>JAYEJA010000085.1:0-12404 GCA_034660395.1 Actinomycetota bacterium | reverse complement strand
TAAATATAGGTATGTTTTAGACAGAGATAATAAGGAAATTTCGGTAAGTTTTATAGATGAAGGTGAAAAAGGGGAAGTTTCATTTACAGCTAACGAGATAAGTCACCTTTACGATGTGAGGAAGCTGCTTACGGGAATATTCATAATATATTCTGGAGGCATATTATTGTTTATAATCATAATTGTTTTGCTGATGGAGAGGAATGCTAAAAGTATTTTTTACAGTACCGGCCTTGTTTTTACAATCTCATCGATTTTAATGATAATTTTTATTACGGTTCTTTACTTTATGGGCAAAAACTTCCCTGTGCTGTTTGAAAACTTTCATAGTATATTTTTCCCGGGAGGAAATTATGCCTTCCCCCGGGGTTCTCTTATAATAACGCTTTTTCCTGCCGGATTTTTTTATGATTTTTTTGTGAGACTTATGATGGCATCTGTTATAATATCAAATATATTGCTGCCAGTCGGTATATTTTTTATTTTTATATTGAAAATTACAAAAAAGAATAAAAGAAAAATAATATGATTTTGTTATTGTATTTTATGAAATAGGGCGGAATTTTATGATTAATAAAGAAAGGCTCTTAGAAAATTTTTTAGATATATTAAAGGTAAAAAGCCCTTCAAAAAATGAAAAGGAAATTACTCAGCTAACAGGTAAGAAACTTAAAGAGCTCGGGGTAAGTGTAAATATTGATAACTGCGGAGCAAAGTTTGGAAGTAATTCGGGAAATTTAGCAGGTTTATACCGCGCAGAAAATCCGTCAGGGGGAAAACCTTTATTTCTTGCGGCACACATTGATACAGTAAAGTTAAATGGTGATGTAATACCTGTAATAAAAGACGGAATTATTTCTAATAAAAATAGCGAATGCATACTGGGCGGGGATGATAAAGTTGCAGTAGCAGCGATAATCGAGGCGCTGACAGTCATAAAAGAAAATAATTTGTCAACCGGGAATATTTATATTATTTTCACAATTTCTGAAGAAATAGGACTGCTGGGTTCAAAATGCCTGGATATGAATCAGGTTAAAGCAGAATATGGATTTACCCTGGATGGTGACGGTGATATAGGAGCAATAATAAACAGGGGACCCTACCAGAATTCAATTAATGCAGATTTCAGGGGAAAAACAGCTCATGCAGGAGTTGAGCCCGAAAAAGGAATTAATGCCATAAAGGCAGCTTCTATAGCTCTTTACGGAATGAAACTGGGCAGGATTGATGGTGAAAGTACCTCGAACGTTGGAAAAATAAGCGGAGGAAAAGCAAGGAACATTGTTGCGGGAAAAGCAAAGCTTGAAATGGAAGCAAGAAGCCTGAGTCTACCCAGGCTTGAGAAAATAACGGGGTCAATGGTTAATAATCTTAAAAAAGGTGCCTCTAAAACAGGTGCAGAACTTAATTATGAAATTGTAAGGGAATATGACGGTTTTAAAATAGACAGGGGAGAATTACCGGTGATGGTGGCTGAACATGCCATAAAAAAGGTCGGTATCAAACCGGAAATAGTGTCATCGGGAGGAGGAAGCGATGTAAATATATTTAACTCTAAGGGCAAAAAGTCTGTTAATTTAAGCAGCGGCATGGAAAAAATACATACCAGCGAGGAATTCGTAAAGGTCGAGCAGATAGTCAAACTGGCCAATTTAATTATAGAGATTTGCAAATATCCGGTAAGATAAATTAGGAGCTTTTAAATGAAAAAGGAGCTTTTTGAAAAAAAAGTAAAATCAGATGTTATTTTCAAAGGCTGTATAATAGATTTATACCTGGATAAGGTAAAGCTTCCCAATGGCAGGATTGCTACAAGGGAAAAAGTATCACATCCTGGAGCAGTTGGTATAATTCCGGTAACAGGGGAAGGAAAAATAATACTTGTAGAGCAGTTCAGGTATCCCGTAGAAGAAGTACTTATGGAAATACCTGCAGGGAAAATCGATAAAAATGAATTGCCTCTTGAGTGCGCTAAAAGGGAGCTGAAGGAGGAAACCGGAGCCGAGGGCGGCAATCTTGTACACCTGACCACATTTTATTCATCTCCCGGCTTCTGCAATGAAAATATGCATCTATATATGGCTGAGAATTTCAAGAGAGGTAAAAAGTGCCTGGAAGATGACGAGTTTTTAAATTTGATTGAGATAGAAATTAAAGAGGCTTTATCATATATAAAAAATGGAAAACTAAGAGACGCAAAGACTATAGTAGGAATACTCCTAACTTATAATTACCTTATTAAGAGGGATAAGGCCTATGAGAAAAGCGGAAAGAAAAGATTTAAACTATAATATTCTTAAGTTTAAAGATTATCTTAAATTTGAGAGATTGATGCTTCCAAACACAGTTGATTCTTATTTAAGAGACTTACAAAAGTTTAAAGATTTCTTAAAGAAAAAGCACATTAAAAATTATTGTGAAATACCTAAAGAGCAGATACTTGATTTTTTACAGGGTCTTTATAAGAAACAATCGGAATCTTCAATTTCAAGGATACTGTCTACATTAAGGAGTTTTTATAAATTCCTGCTTATAGAGAAAGTATGCAGTAAAAACTTATGGGTGCAGGTAAACAATCCAATAAAACCGAGGAAAATGCCTGAAATATTAAAGGTGGAAGAGGTAGAAAGGTTCCTTGACGGTGTACCTGCCGATACCAAGTTGGGGAAAAGGAACAGGGCCATGTTCGAGATATTGTACTCCTGCGGGTTGAGGGTTAGTGAGATTGTAAATTTAAAGATTAAAAATATCGATTTTGAAGAAGAAATTCTTCGTTTTAAAGGAAAAGGTGAGAAGGAAAGAATCGTGCCGGTTGCACAAAAAGGTATTAAATTCCTCAGGGAATACCTGGATAAGAGCAGATATGAGATAAACAGTAAGACACGCTCGGATTATGTTTTTATAAATAGAAGCGGAAGAAAAATAACAAGGCAGGGATTCTGGAAAATTTTAAAAAAATATGCAAAAAGGTCGGGGATTAAAAAAAATATATATCCGCACATATTCAGGCACAGTTTTGCGACACACATGGTTAAGAGAGGCGCGGACTTGAGGACTGTACAGGAGCTGCTGGGGCACAGCAGCATATCTACAACCGAGATTTACACCAACCTGGATAAGGATTATATAAAAAAGATATATTTTAAGTATCATCCCAGGGGAAAAGCCTTAAATAACGAGGAAAATGGAAGTAAACGGAATCTTTAGTTTTTTTAAGCATACCGGGATAATTTAAGTTAAAGTAATTTTAAATCTTTATCGTTATTTACAGGGGATAGTTTTTAAACTGGCAGTTGCAGTAATTAAGAGTTAATAAGATAATTTGCAAATTAGAAAGATTTTGGTATTGTATAAATTCATAAATTTGAGGCGGTTTATATGGCGAATTTGGGACAATTGATATTACAATTTTTAGAGAAATTAATTACATGGGCCCCGGGTCTTATAATGGGAGTTGTTTTTCATGAGTATTCCCATGGCTTTATAGCATACAAGTGCGGTGACCCAACGGCCAAAAATATGGGGAGACTTACGCTTAATCCGGTACCTCACATAGATTTATTTGGAAGTATATTACTGCCCCTGCTCTTAATTTTATTTAATTCAAATATTTTATTCGGCTATGCCAAGCCGGTTCCAATAAATCCTTCTTATTTTAAGAATTATAGGAAGGGATTGAGATACACTTCGCTTGCAGGTCCAATGTCTAATATAATATTTGCATTTGCGGTAGGTTTATTGTATGGGCTTTTTTATTATATATTTTTTAAATTTACGGGAGGGGTCTTAAATTCAGGTACGATTGGATATAGTGGTTTTACCCTTGTAAATAAAATTTTTATAAATGCCATATATATAAATGTGTTTCTTGCCATATTTAATTTTATACCCATAACTCCTCTTGACGGTTCAAAAATACTTGCTTCCTTTCTTCCGGATGAGGCGATGTCAAGGTATCTGAGTTTTGGAAGATTTGGTTTTATTTTTATTTTTATATTATTATTTCTTGGAGGCAGGGTATTGTGGCCCATATTATATCCGGTGATTAATTTTATTTATAATAGTTGTATCTGGTGGCAGTATTTAATTTCTTAGGTTAGGAAGGAACAGGAGAGTAAAAAATGAAAAAGAAAATGCTTACGGGTTTCAGGCCTACGGGTAAATTACACCTGGGACATCTTCATGGTAATATCAGCAACATGATTAAAAATCAGAAGGAATATGATAATTTTTTCTTCCTTGTTGACTGGCATGCACTCTCAACCGAATATCAGAACCCGGAAAATATAAAAACAGACCTTATGGATTGCGTAACAGACCTTGTAGCGCTGGGTATTAATCCCGAATATACACATCTTTACAGGCAGTCGGATATACCCCAGATAGCGGAGCTTACCCTTTATTTCTCAATGTTCACACCTCTATCATGGCTTGAGCGCTGTCCGACTTACAAGGAGCAGGTAAATGAGTTAAAAACAAAAGACCTTTCAACGCTTGGATTTTTGTCTTATCCGGTACTTATGGCTGCAGATATCCTTATAGTTAATTCTGATATAATTCCGGTTGGAGAGGATCAGCTTCCCCATCTTGAAATAACCAGGGAAATTGCCAGGAGGTTCAATCATTTATATGGGAAATATTTTACAGAACCGAGGGAAATGCTTTCAAGAGCGGCAAGAGTCCCCGGGACGGATGGGAGAAAAATGTCTAAAAGTTATAACAATGCGATATTCCTATCGGATGGTTACGATACAATAAAAAGTAAAGTAAATATGATGATAACCGACCCCAGGAGGATACACCCGAAAGACCCGGGTCATCCTGAAGTCTGTAATATATTCAGCTTTTATAAAATATATAAGAAAGAAGGAATAAAAGAGATTGAAAAGAGATGTAAGGAAGGGAAAATAGGCTGCAGGGACTGTAAAAAAGAAATTTCAAAAATAATATACGATTCTCTGGCTGAGTTCCGTGAAAAAAGAAGTGAGATAAAAAGGGATATTAATTTTATATATAATATACTTGAAGAAGGAAAGAAACAGGTAGGAGAGATAGCTAAGAAGACAATTTGTGATGTGAGAGAAAAGATAGGCATAGATTAACTTGGAAAATCTAACAGATAATAAGGAATATCAGGTAGAATACAACCAGTTTAAGGGTCCCATATATCTTCTTCTGAAACTGGTCAGGAAAAAGAAAGAAGATATTTATGAAATCAAATTGAGCGTCATTATAAAAGATTTCATTGATTATATCAGGAAGGATAATGACATATTGCTGGGTTCACTGTCCGGATTTGTATATATTGCCTCAATACTGCTTGAGATAAAATCAAGGTCGCTTATTCCTTCAAAGAGGAAACATCCGGATGAGGAGGAGGACGGGGCAGTAGAAGGTGATATCCTGAGGAGAAGAGAGCAGGAGTACATTATTTTTAAAAAAGTTTCAAATTATTTCAGGAGTTCATATGAGAAACAGTCGCTTTATTATATAAGGGAAGCTCCTTTAGAGAAAGAGTTCTTGAGCGTGTTGCCTGATTTTACGATGGATGATATAGGTATAGATAAATTGCATAAAACGGCTTTAAGACTTTTGAAATACAGGGAAGAGAAATTGAAACTGGAGGACATATACAGCATAGATGTGAATATAAGTGTTTTTGATGAGATGAAAAGGATAAAAGGAATACTGGGAAAAAGAGAGAAGGTTACATTCCGGGAAATAACATCAGATTATAAACAGGTTATAGAAAAAATAATCAGTTTCTTATCCATACTTGAACTTTTTAAAAAAGGGGTTATTGATATTATACAGTTTGAAAATTTCGGAAGTATTATAATTAAAAAAATAAAATTTTAATAAAGGAAAAAGAAACAGTCTTTAATAAGAGACAATTATTATAAGAATGGGTAAAAATAAAAAAGTTAATAGAGCGGATAAAAAGAGGGTGGAATCATGGCTGAGAACCTGCGTGGAAGGCATACTATTCGTGTCAGAAGGGATAGTTAAAGCAAGAGAAATATCATCCGCTCTTGGAATAAAAGAAAAAAAAGTTAATGAAATAATAAATTCACTGGAAAACGAATATATAAACGAAAGCAGAGGATTCATTATAAAAAGGGCTGCAGGCGGTTTCAGGTTATATTCAAATCCTTCTATAAATGATGTTCTGGCGAATTTTATCAGGTCAAACATAAGGACATATATTTCACAGGCAGCTCTTGAAACACTTGCAATAATTTGCTACAGGCAGCCGGTTACAAGAACCCGGATTGCAGAAATAAGGGGGGTCAGGGCTGATAGCGTAATAATAACCCTGCAGGATAAGGGATTGATAAAGGAAGCGGGGAAGCTTAAAGAACCTGGTAACCCGATGACCTATAAAGTTACGGATAGGTTTTTAGAAATTCTTGGATTGGAAAGTTTGAAGGAACTTCCTCCATTAAAAGATTTCAGTGAATCAGACTAGGCTGCAGGTAGATTAATATGATTTTATTTAGTAAAAAAAAATCCCTGAGTGTCGCTCTGGCAGTAATATTTATATTTCTATTTTTAATTACCATTTCCTGTAAGACTGAAGGCCCGGTACCTGAAATAGAGCAAGGAGACGAGAAAAAAGATATTGATGACGGAAGTGGATTCAAGGGTACGCCTGATTTAAGCATTATAGCTAATATCTCAATACCGGGGCAGGCTATTGATGTTTGTGTAAGCGGAGATTATGCTTACCTTACAAGTGACCTGGGAATACTTTATGTAATTGATATAGGTGATAAAACTAGTCCGGTAATTATAGGAAAATGCAGATCGGTAGATTCCTCTAATATAGTAATTGTAAAGGGTGATTTTGCATACATCACATATACGGATTATATTAGAGAAGATAATGATTTTTATACAAGATGCGGCTTTTATATAGTGGATGTAAGTGATAAAAATAATCCTGAGCTGATAGGTAATTATATTTCAGGTGATAATAATAACAGGTCAGTGTATGGTTTATTTGTTGGAGAAGATTATGCCTATGTAGAAACCTCAATAGAAGAAGAACAGGATAATATAAGCTATCTTGAAATAGTAAATATTATAGATAAAGAGTACCCTGAAATTTTAACCAGATATGAATTAGACGGTGCAGCAACAAGCATATGGGTAGAAGATGACCTGGCATTTATAAATGCAAATTTTTATGATTATGAAAAAAATTCTTATTCGGATGAAAGCAGGATAATTGTTGTTGATTTAGAAGATAAAAGTAATCCCCGGGTCTTAAATTATTGTGTGGTTGATTCTATTTCCAGCGGCATATATTTAATTGATGGTTATGCTTTTGTTACAAGCTGGCAGCTTGATGAAGACGGCGAAAATTATACTGATAGCATATTACAGGCAGTTAATGTAAAAAATCCCGATGACATTAAAATTTTGGGAGAATGTGAAGTCCCCGGCGGCGCATGGGAGATGGATTCTGCAGGTGAATACATTTATGTTTCAAGTCTTTCGGGAGGGCTGTATGCCGTTAATCTGGAAGATAAGGAAGCTCTTTTTATTGCGGATAGCCTGAATACGGGAGGAACTACTTATGATGTGGCTACAAGTGGTAATTATGCGTATGTCGTTGATGGTTTTGAAGGTTTGTATATCGTAAAAATGTCGGATAATAATGAAGAAGGAAGCAGGGATGAGAGAGATGTTTATAATGATAATAACGGTCATGATAAAAATTATCCACCTGAAGTGTTTATCGATTTTTTTGGAGAAAGCTTTATGGATGATTATTTCCAGATTAAAAATCCCGTTTATTTCTCATCAAATAATACTTATGACCCTGATGGAGATGAGTTAAGCTATATATGGAATATTGACGGCAGTAAATGTTCCGAAGATAAAGAATTCCGTTATTATTTTGAAGAACCGGGAGAGTATGAAATTGAATTGATTGTTTCTGACGGTATAGACAGCAGTAAGAAATCGGAAACTATATCAGTTGCCGAAATAAACAGACCCGTAACTATAAAAAATATACATGACTTTAAAGTTGAGATTGAATACACACTGATGAATAAAAGCGATACCATCATAGATGAAATAGAGTGTTTTATGAGGATTCCACAGACATACTATCCATACCAGGTAATAAAAAATTACAATACCGGTTATCCGGTTAAGGAAGAGTTGTTCGATAATGACTGGAACTCATTGATTCATTTTGAATTTGATGGAGAAGAGCTGGGAAAGGATGAAAAAATAACGGCATATACAATAATTGACATGGAGGCACTTGAATTTGATTACATAGATTTTGGAGGATTTAACGGTCAATCAGGAATATTTTATGATAAAGATGATGAAGATTATAAGAAATATACATCAGATGAATTATTTATAGACTCTGAAAGCCCTGAAATTAAAAATACTACGGATGAATTGATAGAAAGTGAAGCTGAACCATTAAAAATAACAGAAATTCTTTACAACTTCGTAATTGGGAGATTGTCTTATGATTTTCCCAGAGCTGAAGATAGAAATTATGAATTTCTATATGCATCGGAAATTCTTGAGAGAGGCAGAGGCGTATGCGCCGACTATGCCATACTTTACACTGCAATGTTAAGGTCTGCAGGCATACCGTCAAGACTTTCTGCGGGAATACCCGTATATTCTATTTTATATGAGGATGACAGGGAAATAGACCTGAGTCATGCCTGGGTTGAAGTAAAATTACCCGGGTATGGGTGGTTTCCTATCGATATTACACCTGAAGAAAAGTTCATGAGCCCAAATTATTATTTAAATGTCGTAACTGAAAAGGGCAATGGATACCTGTATGAAAATAAAACAATGGACTGGCGAAGCTATTATTACGAGGGCTTTTTATATTCCTGGAACGGCTTTGATGATATCCCGGTGACAGAGCAGGGTTTTAAATTTCGCGTAGACGGCCTTGAACTGGAGGATATAGAACTTGACCGGTATTAGAGCAGTAATTGCCGTCTGATTACCCAAGACGTAACATTATATATTTAAAAATTTCTTCGGGCAGGTTAATTTTTGTCGCTTTTTCAAAACCTTCAAAACCGGGGTATGAGTTTACTTCACAAACCTTATAGCTGTCCCTGTCAAATAATATATCTACACCAGCTATATCAAGCCCTACTATTTTAGCCGATTCAACGGCGAGCCATTCAATTGTTGGGTTTATTTTATAATTTTCTACCAGTCCCCCGGAAGAATAATTTGCTTTGAAGCTGCCGTCGGATGATTTCCTGAGCATGGCTCCTATCGCTCTTCCGCCGATTATGATCACTCTGATATCTTTTCCTCTGCTGGTACTTACGAATTCCTGTAAAATTAAATTCGTTTTGGGATCTTTTGAAATTTCAAGCAGGTTTATAAGGTCCTTTAGCTTATTCCTGTCTTCAACGCAAAAGACGCCCCTGCCTCTGGAACCGACAACTGTCTTTACTATGATTGGATATGAGAACTCTTTTTCAACAAGTGAGATATCGAAGGGAAACCTTGCAAGCATTGTTTTGGGTACGGATATATTCTTGGTAGATAGAAGCTGAAGGGTTGAAAGCTTATCTTTAGATATCTCCATGCTCTGGCTTGAATTTAAAACAAAAACTCCGAATCTCTCAAGCTGCCTTATAATGGCAAGTGCATAATAGGAAATAGTTCCAATTCTGGGAATTAGAAAGTCCGGCAAACTTATAACATTACCCTTATATATTATGCTTTTACTGTCTTCTTTGGTTACCATAAGGTCAATATCTTCAGGCGCAATTAATTTTAAGTCTATATTCATATTTTTTGCGGCCTGTTTGAATCGGGCGCTGGTGTAAGATTCAAAATCAGTTTTTTTCTCCAATATCCATATTTTTGTTTTTCTCATAGGTTTTCCTTCTAATCCTCAAAATTATAATAGGCAAACCATTTCAATGCATCAAGGTTTACATTTACAAACAAAGTTATTTTATAATAAAATTAGTCAGGTTAGAATATAAGAAAAAATACAGTTTTAAATCAAATTATATCGGGAGGGGAAGTGAATCAAAAAAATAATCTGGATAAGCTTGCAAGGTTAATAAGGTACTTTATTTTAACTTCAACTACTGCAGCCGGTTCGGGACACCCATCCTCATCTTTATCTGCAGTGGAATTACTTACGACTTTATTTTTTGGAGGATTTTTAAAGTTCAGGGCAGATGATATCAATTATATCAATAATGACAGGATAATTTTTTCCAAAGGTCATGCTTCTCCGTTATTATATTCACTGTGGGCAGCTGCAGGCGTTATAACGGAAGATGAAATTTTAACACTCAGAAAATTCGGAAGCAGGCTTGAGGGTCACCCGACGCCTATTTTCCCGTATGCGGAAGCCGCTACCGGTTCACTTGGACAGGGATTATCCATTGGTGCAGGGGTTGCTTTAAATTCAAAATATATAGACAAAGTGAAGAGTAATACTTATGTACTTCTCGGTGATAGCGAAATGACCGAGGGATCACAGTGGGAAGCAATACAGATAGCCGCACATTACAAATTGAACAATCTTATCGGTATTCTGGATGTAAACAGGCTTGGCCAGAGAGGTCAGACCATATATGGATGGGATACCGAAAAATATAAAAAGATAATATCATCATTTGGATGGTATGCTGTAACTGTAGACGGACATGATTCAGGGGAGATTTCTGATGCTTATAAGTATGCTCTGGAAGTTAAGGACAGGCCTACAATGATAATTGCGAAAACAATAAAAGGGAAAGGTGTGAGCCTCCTTGAAAATAAAAACGGATGGCACGGAAAGGCGGTGCCGGAGGATAAACTAAACGGTGTTCTTGATGAACTTGGCTGTACCGATAAAGATGTAAGAGGAACTATTATGGAGCCCGAAGAAGTTAAAAAAACCAGGGACGAGTTTGATGATTATGATGATATAGAGATAGTTGATGACAATTTGCCAACAAGAAAGGCCTATGGTATTGCGCTTGTAAATATCTTAAAGAAATATCCGGACATTGTTGTTCTTGATGCAGAAGTAAGCAACTCAACTTATTCCGATGTTTTTAAGAATAAGTTTCCGCAGAGATTTTTTGAAATGTATATTGCAGAACAGAATATGGTAGGAGTTGCAGAAGGACTGTCGTTAAGGGGTAAAATTCCATTTTTATCTACATTTGCCGCTTTTTTAACAAGAGCGTATGACCAGATAAGGATGAGCAGCTATTCAAAGACAAATATAAAATTTGTAGGTTCCCATGCCGGTGTATCAATAGGGCAGGACGGATCTTCACAGATGGGTCTTGAAGATATTGCCATGTTCAGGGCCTTATTGGGAAGCGTGGTCCTTTATCCCTGTGATGCGGTATCTACTGTAAAGCTGGTAGAAAAAGCCGCAGAATATCATGGCAATGTTTATATAAGAACAACAAGAATGAGCACGCCTGTAATCTACGGTAAAAATGATGACTTCAGAATCGGAGGCAGCAGAACCATAAAAGAAAGTAAAAACGACAGGGTAACGGTGTGTGCCTGTGGAATAACCCTGCACGAAGCACTTAAGGCATATGATGAATTGAAAAAAGAGGATATTTTAATAAGGGTTATTGATATTTATAGCATTAAACCCATTGATGAAAGTTCATTAAGAAAATCACAGGAAGAAACCGGGGCCATAATAACAGTTGAAGACCATTTCAGGGAAGGTGGAATGGGAGAGGCAGTAAAAAGTGCTGCTTCAGGTAAAAGCCCCGTATACATTCTTGCTGTAGATAAGGTGCCGAGAAGCGGAAAGCCGCATGAATTGATGGACTTTGAGGGTATATCGGCAAAGGCGATAATAAATAAAGTTAAGGAAATAATTTAAGGATTAAATAATAAAAAAATATAAGATAGAAAGTCTTATAGAAGGGGGTTGACTAAAATTAAGTTTTTTATTGATTCAGGCAAAATTGAAGAAATAGAAAGGGTGAAATCATACGG
The DNA here is from genome assembly GCA_034660395.1 of Actinomycetota bacterium. GTDB lineage: Bacteria > Actinomycetota > Humimicrobiia > Humimicrobiales > Humimicrobiaceae > JAQVEM01. The sequence goes on along the minus strand of JAYEJA010000085.1, from coordinate 410 downwards.
ACTTCTTGACGGTGTAACAACGAATCCATCACTTATAAAAAAGGCAGTTGAGAATGAAAAGAAAAAGGGCAGAGAAGTAGATATGGAAAAATATATAAAGGAAATGCTGCTGATTGCAAAAGGTCTTCCGGTAAGTCTTGAAGTTATTGGAACAACATTCGAAGAAATAGTTAAGGAAGGCAGGGAGCTTTTTGAGAAGTTTAATTCGGTTGCAGGCAATGTTTATGTAAAGATTCCGGCAAGTCCTTCTACTCAAGAGAAAGAAGATAATAATTTTGACGGTATAAGGTCTATAAAGGAACTTTCAAGACTAAAAATACCTGTAAACTGCACTCTTGTTTTTACTCCGGAACAGGCGCTTGCAGCTTCTAAGGCAGGTGCAAAATTCGTGAGTCCTTTTACTGGAAGGA
>JAYEJA010000084.1:0-49580 GCA_034660395.1 Actinomycetota bacterium | reverse complement strand
TGGGACTTAATGAAAAAGCTATAATGGATTATGTAGAGTATCAATATAAAGAGGACACTGGGCAACTGGGACTCGATTTGGGGGAATAATATAAGAAGCCCCCGACTTCAGTCGGGGGAGTTTCACTAAATGCTGTTTCTTCAAAACACATTAAAATTCAGGAGAATACATGAGAAAAAATAAAATTATTACTATTTTTGTTTTGTCCGCTATTGCCATCACGCTTAATTTTTCAACCTCCTGTGTAAACAACATAGAGTACATTGATAAAAAAGAATCTGCAGAAGAAGAAGGAGAAGAAGATTTAGAAGAAATAAAAATTCCTGCAAAAACTGATAACACATCTGAAAATATTAAATATAGTACAGCTTTTGGAATAGATTACAGCCATCCTGAAAAATATCTTTCCCGGGGAGAGCAATCGACTATATCCAATCCCGAATTCCTGCAGAATCTTCATACGGAGAATTATTGTCTCGAGCACCTTGGTAAAATCTATCACTGGATTAATAAAAACTTTACCATTTATTCAGCCGGGGGAAGAACTATCGGTTCGTTAACAACAGACCAGCTGCTGGAAGAACGCCGTCTGGGAGGATGCCATGATTATGGACTGGTTTATTCCTCTATAGCAAGAGAGCTTGGATACCCTGTTGTAATGGTAATAAGTGACAGTATAGAGTGGATTAAAGACTTCCAGGCAGACAGTAAAGAAGCAGAGCTCCATAAAGGCCATGTATTTGCGGAAGTCTATATCGATAATAAATGGATACTTATTGATTCTACCAGGGGATATTATGTTGAAGATGATTACTTTCCCTCAGATGCAGTTATCCCGCCAAACAATTTTAACAATTCCGGCAATACCAATTCAGGATATTATGTTGAATGCAAGGGTATTGATATATGGGACTGCAATATTTACAGCCATGATGATTCTATAGAATCAATGGACAAATTTGCTTTAAGTGTCAGCCTGGAAAATATCGATTATCCGGATTATGTATTTAAACTATTTAATTAAAACCAATAATTATGTAAATAAACAAACATAAACCCCGGCTGCAGTAAGTCATTTACGCCTGTATAGTCCTATAAGCTCCGCCTTCGCAAGAATCTTACCGCGCATTTCTCTTTCTATATCAGTTGACCTTGCAGAATTGCCAATCTTAAGTTCAGAGTTCAGGGCGTAAAGCTTAAAGAAATAACGGTGCGTACCCGAAGGAGGGCAAGGCCCGCAGTACCCTGAACTGCCTGAGTCGGTAACACCCTGTATTGTGTTGGGCGGACAGCTATTTTCAGGTATTTCAATAATTTCGGGATCTATGTCCCATACAGTCCAGTGAATCCATGTGCCCCCCGTTGCATCAGGGTCATCAACAACCAGAGCCAGACTTTTTGCATTTTTAGGAACATCACTTATAACCAGTGGAGGGTTTACTTCTATACCGTCACAGGTGTATTTTGATGGTATTAACCCATTGTTTTTAAAAGCAGGGCTCTCAATCTTCATAAGAAAACCTCCTGTATCCTTAATTTAAAATCCTGACATAATTAAATATTACCACCTTTTATCATTAATTTGTAGCTTACGGGCAGACCTAAAAAGTCAGCTGTTTTTGAATACTTATCCATATTCCCCCTATCTCAAGACTGCGTAGAACACCCTTAAAAATCATTTTACTTAAAATTCATAATAGGTAAAGAATATGATAGAATTAAATTGCGCTGTAATTATTTTATAAGAATTCAAAAGATATAGCTATATGATGGATAAAGAATTATCAGGTAAAATTAGTAAAAAATTAAAAGATATTAACTCGCTTAAAGCACTAAACAGCAAAGATTTAAAATTTAAGACATGGCATGTTAGTACAATGAATCTTTTAAAAATGCTGCCCCCTGACTTTATAAATGAATTAAATGATTTTAAAAAATTAACTTTTTCCGATACCAAATACCACCGGGGCACGAAACCATTTAACCCGCTGGATAATACTAAATACCGGGAAGATCTTGATAGTGCCGGTAAGATTCTAAAAAAAATTATACCTGCAAAAAAAGAAAGTAAAGAAAATAGATCCTCCGGAGCCAAAAAAGATACTTCCTTAAAAAAAAGGAAGCAAAAAAACTAAAAAAGAATCCGGAACTAAAAAATAAAATTCTTAAGAAACCGCATTCTTTCTTGACCGACGCCAGCAAACCAAAAATAATATCCCTGGAATTGCAACTACCACTGACATAAGCAAAGGCACCATACAATGAGGATCTGATATTAAATTAGTAACCGTACAATCAAGCATTACCAGTATAATTACAGGCAACTGAAAAAAACGGCAATTGCCCCCCCAGTGCCTCCCAGCACCAGGCAACTCCCAGAAATAAAGCGCTTGTAAACATAAATACCGGTATCAGATATTCTTTAGCAGGCACATTTTCAACTGCATATGGATCTGCTTCACCAATTGTTATCAGGTTATATAGATAACCTGTAAGCATAATTAAAGCGTAAACTGCGATTAATGCTCCCCAGATGCGCGCAGTCCAGCGCATCCACTTTGTCGCCCTATCCCCTGTATATCCTTCTTTTATCACAATCGCCCCTTTAATTGTCTATAATATATTACATAAACCTATATAATATAAATAATTACGGAAGATAATAAACAGTGAATTCCACAGGGAGTAAGCTACCTCCATAACACATAACATCCCAGCTGCTGTCATGATTTGTCAGATACCCCTTATGCCGCAGTCTTATCTGGAATCTATCTTCTCCATTATCTATTGCCTCGTTCAATTCATCAATAAGTACCTGGTTTGAACATGTAAAAGAAGGTATGCTGTATTCTCCCAGCAGTGGACCTGTCAGGTAATAATCCGCTTTTTTAATATCACCAATCCAGTTAACTCTTTCCAGCCATATACTTGATATGAGATCCTGCGGAAAACCTGATATATCATAATTATCAAATTTTATTTCAGCATCTATAACTTCTTTCCCCGCCAGTCCACAGATATCAAAACTCAGATAGCCCCTGACTGGCTTATTACTTGAATTATCCCCGACATATATAATTTTGGTTTTAATTGCAGCAGTATCTTTTATAATATAACCTCCTCCTGCTGCCTGGCTGAGAGCAGCATTTGGGAATTCAATTACCTCTACCTCTTCTCTCTTTACAGCCTCTCCGCCATTTCCGTCATTTACCATAACTGTTATATCATAATTCCCCGGTATATCAGGCATAGTCCATTTTACCGGGTTATTTTCCGTGTCATTAAGGCTGCCTCCCTCTACTGTCCAGTAATATGTCAGACTGTCTCCGTCCGGGTCAGACGCGGCTACAGAAAATGTATACTCAATGCCGGTGTAATGATTTCCCATAAAGGTTATCTCTGATATTTCAGGAGGATTATTAGGCATCAGGCATCCCCAGGATAATTCAATACTATCGGCAGCACTGCCTTCTGAATTGGTGGCTGTGGCTGTAAGAGTATAGGTTTCGGTCGGGTCGGTGAGATTAACCTGCGCTTTTTTATCTCCCCATGTACCGCCGCTGTCATCCCTGCTCCATTCAACTTCAGGTGAAGGAGTTCCCGTAACATTTGCCTGCACTCTGTAGTAGCATATACTGCCTGAAAGGGTGGCATCCTGATATATTTCAAGTGCTATAGCGGGAGCTTCGCCCTCTTCTTCTTCCTCTTCTTCTTTCTCTTCCTCTTCTTCATCTCCGTCTTCTGCACCGTCTTCTTCCCCGTCTCCGTCTTCTGCGCCGTCTTCTTCGCCGTCTCCATCTTCTGCGGCTTCTTCTTCTTCCTTATCTTCGGAATCTTTTTCTACCCCTTCTTTTTCCTCAGGAGTCTCCCTTCTGCACTGGTTGGATATTATGGAGGTTCCAAAAATAAATACTGCAATTAACGCAGCTATAAGTACAACGGATAGTATGCTTATCAGCATATAAAGATTTCTTCTTTTCATTACACATCCTCCATAAAATAATATTTTTTAATATATAAAAGAACCGCCAGCCAACAAATCTATATTATGATGCATTTGCTTTTATTTTTTATATTGCTATTAGAGAATAATTACAACTTTTTAAGAATTATCTATCGGAAACTTACAGAGTTTTTTGAAATCAGAAGTGGTGCCCGAGGCCAGAATCGAACTGGCACGAGGCAAAACCTCAACGGATTTTAAGTCCGTTGCGTCTACCAATTCCGCCACTCGGGCATCCTGTAAATTTGCTGATTTATATTATCAAAAATCAATAAGTGTGTAAATAATGCCGTCCAGAATATCCTTTTCGCTCGCACAGATAAATTCACTCCCAAGCATTTCAAGAACATTTATCACAATTGCCGTTCCTCCAATAATCACATCTGCCCTGCCGGGGTCCATTCCCCTGACCTTTTTTCTGTCCTCAAGATTTAAGCCGCATAGATAGCTGTATATCTCTTTAATTTTTCCAAACTCTAAAATATGTTTATGTATCCTGTCACTATCATATTTATCCAATCTCAAATCAATTGAGGCAAGAGTGCTTATAGTTCCGGCAACTCCTATTAAATACCCCGCCTTAAGATTCTTTATTTTTTTAATGGTAGTTTCTAACTTTTTTCTTATATGGTTATTCATCTTATTAAGCTGTCCTGCATCAGGAATATCCGAATTCATATATCTTTCGCTTATATTTACGCACCCTATATCAACACTCTTAATAAAATCCGGTCTTGAGCTTTTCTCTCCCAGAATAAACTCGCTGCTCCCTCCTCCAACATCCAGGACCAGTATTTTTTTAGAATTAACCTTACCGATTCCGCCGCTTTTATTATAATCTCTTATTATATCCTTTGTTGCACCATAAAAGCTCAGGCGAGCTTCTTCATCTCCGCCAATAACATCAATTCTTATTCCCAGGATTTTTTCTGCTGAAGATATGAAATCACTTCTGTTTTTTGCAGTCCTTAATGCACTTGTTCCCACAGCCCTGCATTTATTTACATTATAACTTTCAATTAGTTTATTATAGGTTTTAAGGATATCAAGTGTTTTATCAGCTGAATCCTTAGAAATAGTATTATTTTCCCCGAGGCCGGAACCCAGGCGGGTTATTCTCATCTTTCTTTCAAGAATGGAAAAAATATCGCGGCTGTAATCACCTAACAACAACCTGGTAGAGTTAGTCCCTATATCAATAGCTGCTAGTCTCATTTATTATAAAAACCTATAACCTTTTGTCTGTGCTGCCTGCACATATTCTTATATCAGGTCAATTATTGCCTATTTCATTATAATAGAAGATTCTCATATTCTCCCACAGGCCATAATCCTGGTAACTCTCCTTACGGGACTCGGCACCAATTCCGCTGTCCTCTTCCGTGGTATTATCTTCTACAATAACAGATACGTTTGTTTCCTCACCGGTTGTCATATTGAATTGCTTTCTTGCTTCAAGTTCTATGGCTTCTTCTTCGTAAAGGCTTTTTTCCTGCGCCAGAAGCCTGATATTCTCATTTCTGTACCAGTTTAACCTCTCTTTCAGTTCTACAAGCTCTTCCCTTCTTTCAACAATATCCTTAACCTGGTTTATCGATGTCAGAACTGCAACAGCGATAAAAATCAAAAATATGACAATTGAAATATTTATTTTAGCTTTTCTGGATAACCTGCTAACTATTTTAATGTTATTACTCATTTTTTTGCTATGTTTTTATTACTTTAATTTTTTCTACCTTGTCTTACAGTCATATTTTTATCCTGAATTTAGCCTTCTTATATTAAGTATAACATATGTTATAATAATACCAACCTGCATGCATTTTGTTTATATTTTATGAATTTAAACAGAAAAAATAAAGTTGTTGTTTTTAACAGGTAATTTTATTAAAATATCAAGCTATATATTTATAATATCCTGTAGCTCAATTTAAAATTACAATGAAAGATATACCTTTATTCTCTTCCAAAACACAGAACAAAATCGCAAAACAGGTACTTCTGGGATTTATCACAGCTATAATACTCGGGTCACTTATTCTCTCAATCCCGCAGATGACGCAGGGTGGTGAAATAAGCTACATAGACGCTGTCTTCACCTCGACTTCCGCCATCTGCGTTACCGGACTTATAGTCCAGGATACGCCGACATTTTTTACAGACCTGGGTAAGATCGTAATACTTATTATGATACAGATAGGCGGGCTGGGTATTATGACCGTTGGGTCTATCTTTGGATTAATCCTTGGAAGAAGAATACACATTAAGGATAAATTTTACATCAATACCAGTTTTGGCTCCAAGCAGCCATTCAGTGCAACCAAATTTTTTATGCTAATAGCAGGGACTACCTTTACCATAGAATTCATCGGTTTTTTAATAATGACTGCTATTTTCCATTTTAAGCATCTATACACCCTTAAAACATCAATGACTTTCAGTTTATTTCACACGATTAGTGCTTTTAATAACGCTGGTTTTTCCTTATATTCCAACAGCCTTGAAGGTTTTAGCGGTGATATACCGCTCAATCTGGTATTTATGGTATTAATTGTACTGGGAGGAATCGGCTTCCCCGTAATTTCCGAGATTATTACCTATAGAAGAGTAAGACATCTCTCGCTATGCGCAAAGGTCGTACTGATAATAACTGCTTCTCTTATACTAACCGGGGCAATCTTATTTTTCCTTCTGGAATTCAATAATACCGAATCAATTACAGGCAGGCCAGTATCAACCAGGATTCTGGCCAGTTTCTTTCAATCAATAACAGCAAGAACAGCAGGTTTTAACACCATGGATATAAGTAAGTTAAATCCTGCCACCCTGTTATTTCTTATAATTCTTATGTTTATAGGGGCTTCGCCGGGCGGAACCGGCGGCGGTATAAAAACAACAACCTTTGCCACGGTAACTGCAGCAGGCCTTAGTTCCCTGAGGGGGAGGAACGGAGTTATTCTACTTAAAAGAAAACTCCCCTCAAGTTTAATATACAGGGCACTTACACTTACTTTTGCGGCAATTGCATTGATTATAATTTCAACAATCGGGTTGTTGATATTTGAAAATTTCTCCTTAAAAGAAATTTTCTTTGAAGTAATATCAGCATTCGGTACAGTAGGGCTAACCACTGGTATAACACCTTCACTCTCAACACCAAGCAAGATAATATTGATACTGACTATGTTTATTGGTAGAATTGGTATCGTCACTTTATCTCTGGCTATCGCTATAAGAAGTGTTATTAATAAAATGACATATCCTGAAGAATCAATAACCATAGGATAATAAAATGAAAAAACAGTTTTTAGTAATAGGACTGGGAAGATTTGGAGCAAGTGTTGCCTGGACACTTACCGAGGCCGGGCACAGCGTCGTTGGTCTGGACCAGTCCGAAGAAAGAATACAGAGAGTTTCCGAACAAATAGCAGATGTAATAAAATGTGATGCTACAGATGCGGATATACTTGAATCCATGGGCATATCTGATTATGAAGCAGTTATTGTTTGCATTGGTGAGAAGTATATACAGAATTCAATACTGGTAACCCTTTTACTCAAAGAAAAAGGGGCCAAAAAGATAATCGCAAAAGCAGGAACAAAAACACAGGGAAGGGTTCTTTCAAAAGTCGGGGCGGATATCATAGCTTATCCGGAAAAAGATATGGGAGAAAGGGTTGCAAAAAGTCTTGTAAGCTCAAATATTATTGATTTCCTGAGAGTTAGTCCGGATATAAGTATAATTGAAATACCAACACCTGAAATAATAGTGGGGAAAAACCTGATAGAGCTTAATTTAAGGAAAAAATATGGTGTAACCATAATCAGTTTAAAGAATAAGAAAAATGAAATTATAGCTCCTCCGGACATTAATTATAGATTCCAGAAAGATGACGTTCTCACATTAATCGGTGAAAATAAGCTTTTAAAAAAGCTGAGGTTTACGGAAGAATAAAAAGTGTAATATTACCATCATACCTGCAGGCCTGGTTCAATAGTTATTTAACTTCTCTGACATTTATAAAATTTGTACTGCCGGGTTTATTTACCAGAACACCGGCCGTAATTACAACCCTATCTCCGTTACTTATATATTTAAGTTTTTTGGGGGCATTTATAGATTCATCAATCATCATATCTATATTCTCAGCTTTCCTTGTTTTAACCGGAATAACGCCCCGGCTAATCATAAGCTGCCTTACTACCCGGTCATTGGAACTTGCCCCTATTATCATGCTGCGCGGCTTATTTTTTGAAACCTGCCTTGCAGTATGGCCTGATTCAGTAGAGGAAATAATAGCCCTTGCATTTAATATTCTTGCAACTTCCACTGCGGCAAAGCTTATCGCATCTGTAATAGTTTCACGGCAAATTCCCTTTTTCTTTCTCTCAATTGCATTATTTCGCGCCAGTACCTCATAATCCAGTGAGACTTCGGTTTTTTTTATTATTCTTATCATCATTTCCAGGGACTTCAGGGGATACTTACCTATTGCAGTCTCTCCTGAAAGCATAGCTGCATCCGAGCCGTCTATAATCGCATTGGCAACATCGCTTACTTCTGCTCTTGTCGGTCTTGGATTTCTCATCATGGAATCAAGCATCTGTGTGGCAGTTATTACCGGTTTCCCTGCCATATTAGCCCTGGTTATAAACCCTTTCTGCAGATGTGGAATATCCTCGGCATCAATCTCAATACCCAGATCCCCCCTTGCAACCATAATAGCATCTGCCGAATTTAATATACTATCAAAATTTTTAACTGCTTCATGCTTTTCAATTTTAGCTATAATCATTGCATGGCCATTTTTCTTTTTCACTATTTTTTTAATTTTTTCTACATCACGGGAATCCCTTACAAAAGACTGGGCTATAAAATCCACCCCTAGTTCCAGGCCCAGGTTCAGGAATTTTATATCTTTTTCAGTAACCGAATCTATACTTATAGTAACACCGGGCAGGTTAATACCTTTATACGACCTCAGCAGACCCCCTGTTACAACCTCACAGACAGCAAATTTTTTTGTTTTATTTACCTCCAGCACCCTGCATTCAACAAGGCCGTCATCAATATAAATAGGGGTACCTTTTTTAATATCTTGTGTAAATTTTTTATAAGTAACATTAATTATAATGTTATCACCGGAATAATCTAAATCACTTTTATCCTCTGTAGTAAAAATAACTTTTTGCTTCCTGTAAAGATTTATTTTATCCCTTAGCTGCCCTATCCTGATTTTAGGTCCCTGGAGGTCCAGCATAATTGCTGTATTTTTATTATACTTTTGTGAAATTTCTCTTATTTTACCAACCAGCTCAATAACTTCATCCGAATCACTATGCGAAGTATTGATTCTTGCTATATCCATCCCGCCTTTTATCATTCTTTTTAAGATCGCTTCATTTTTAGTTGCAGGTCCAATAGTGCATATTATTTTGGTTTTTCGCATGGTATTTTTCATGGTTTTTCTTATGAAAGTTTACTTTTTGCAAGCTCCCATAGCTTATCTTTTTCTTTCATAGGCAACTTTTTAAAATCCAGATTATTCTCTTCCGCATATTTTTCCATAAAATCAAAACGCTTTATAAATTTCTTGCTGGACTCGCGCAGGCTTTCTTCACAATCCATGCCTGAATGTCTTGCAAAATTTACTATGGTGAAAAGTGCATCCCCAATTTCATCCGTGATACGGCTCTTGCTTTTTTTGTCTATCTCTTCTTTTAACTCATCCAGCTCCTCTTCAACCTTATCGAATATACCGGCTGTATCATCCCAGTCAAATCCAAGTCTTGAAGCTCTGTTCTGCACTTCATAGGCAAAATGGAGCGAAGGCAGAGATTTAGGAATTCCGCTAAATATGGAATCTGACTTCTCAGCTTTTTTCTTCCTTTCTTTTTTCTTGATTTCTTCCCATTTTTCAAGTATTTCCCTGCTATTCTTTACAACAACTTCACCAAACACATGGGGGTGCCTTCTTACAAGCTTGCTTATAATCCCGCGTAAAACTGCATTTATATCGAACCTATTGCTCTCCGCCGCAATCTGGCTATGAAAAACAACCTGGAGCAGCAAATCACCTAATTCCTCTTTCAATCCGTTAAAATCATCATTGTCTATGCTCTCAACAGCTTCGTAAGTTTCTTCTATCAGGTTTTTTTTAATGGTCTTATGATTTTGCTCCCTGTCCCACATGCAGCCATCAGGAGATCTCAGCTTTACCATTACATTTAAGAGAATAGAAAAAAGTGTGCTGCTGTCATTTATTTTATCTATATTACTAATATCTTCACTGTTCAATTGAAAATCCATTAACTTTCTTCTCCAGCGCTGGTGTTAACCAGACTACCTTCAACATCACTAAAATATTCAATATCAGCTTCATTTATTAAAGAATAAATAAAATCTTCCCATTCAGCTCCCTTATATGAACTTAAAAGAAATTCCCTTATTGATTCTTCAACTTCCTCAAATTCCTGAATATATTCTTCCCTGTATTCATAGGCCTTTATAATATGAAACCCGTATTCCGTTTCCACGATGTCACTCACTTCACCCTCATCAAGAGAAAATAACGCATCATTAAATTCCTCAACCATCTGTCCTTCGCTTACATAACCAAGATATCCGCCATCCTCGGCAGTACCTACATCATCGGAATAAAGTCCCGCAACTTCCTCAAAGTTTTCGCCCTCATCTAATTTTTGCCTTACCTCCTCTATTTTTTCCCTGGCGACTCCTTTTCCTTCTTCGCTTTCACTTTCCCCTGAACCGGAAACATTCCACGGAAAAATTGCAAGTATATGAGCTGCCTCAATACTTGCCGGGACTAAAAAATCGGTATCCTTATTATCCTCATAATACTGTTCTACATCCGAATCGGTAACACTGGTACCTTCTGTAACAGCCTCATAAACCTTATTGCCAAGTAACCTGCTTCTTACTTCACCTGCCAGGAATTCTCTACTCATGCCCATTTCCTTCAGAGCTTCTTCAAATTCCTCCTCCGACTGATAATCTTCAATCATTGATTGAACCTGTTCATCAATTTCTTCATCAGTTACATTTATACTATTTTCTCCAGCATATTTTTCAATTAACTCTATAACAATTAGCGAGTCAATTATATCCGCTTCTAGCTGATTTATTTGTTCTTCACTCGAGTAAAACTCGCCAGTTTCATCCTGGTTTTTCACAATCTCGGTAAACTCATCTACTTCCTTCTGGCTTATTTTCTCCCCGTCCACCGTTGCCGCCGTCTTACTGCAGCCCGCAAAGAGCAGGGAAATAATAAATAACATAAAAATAAATATAATGCTTCGCTTCAAACTTAACCTTCCTTCTTTATAATAGATATTACATAAATTTTATTATACCATTTAGATTGTTTAAGACTAAATCTAAATTAATGTTTTTGTCAACATTTTTTATTGTCACAGTTTTAAGGGCCGGTTCATATAGTAAATTACTATTTTCTCCGGTCATTTCACCGGCTTTTTTCAAACTCATATTTACTTTTTTAAGATAAATGCCCCTGCTCTTTAAATAAGCAATCTTCTCTATTCCTGATTTCTTCATCAAATATTTGATTTTAGAAATATTTATAAGATTTTTAATAACCGCTGGTATATTACCATATTTCAGGACTATTTCCTTTTTAATTTTATCTATCTCGTCAAGACTCTTAGCATTCCCCAGTATTTTATAAATATTTATTCTATCGCTCTCATTTCCAATATAACTTTTTGGTATATATGCACTGGCCGGAAGCTCAATCTGAACATCTATATCTTCTTCAATTTTCATGCCTTTAAGTTTGCCTATTTCTTCCTTTATAATCTGACAGTACATATCAAAACCGACACTGTTTATATGACCGTGCTGTCTCGGTCCAAGTATTTCACCTGCACCCCTTATCTCAAGGTCCCTCATAGCTATATTATAACCGGAACCAAGGTCGGTATATTCAGATAATGTTTTAAGCCTCTGAAATGCCTTAAAATTCATACTCTTCCTGCCCGGATAGAAAAAATATGCATATGCTATTTCAGAAGACCTTCCCACCCTTCCCCTTAACTGATACAGCTGCGACAATCCAAAAAGATGGGAATTTTCCACCATAAGGGTATTTACATTCTCAATATCCATTCCGGACTCTATTATAGAGGTGGTAAGCAATATGTCATATTTTTTATCTATAAATTCCCTCATTACCTTTTCTATTTTGCTTCCTTCCATCTGCCCGTGTGTCAGCGCTATTTTAGCATGGGGAAGAATTTGCTGAAGCTGAGCTTTCTTATTGTCTATACCGGATATTCGGTTATAGACATAGTATGCCTGCCCCGCCCTTGCCAGCTCCCTTTCCAGAGCTGTTTTTATAACGCCGTAATTGGTTTCACCCACAAAAGTTTTTACCGGGCTCCTTCCCTCTGGATGAGTTTCTATCAGTACCATATTCCTTATTCCCGATAAAGACATATATAAAGTCCTCGGGATGGGCGTTGCACTTAAAGTTAACACATCGACATCCGTTTTTAATAACTTTATTTTTTCTTTGCTGTTTACCCCGAATCTCTGTTCCTCATCTATAATAATCAGCCCAAGATCTTTCGGTTTTAAATCCTCCTGTAAAATACGGTGCGTTCCAATAACCATATCTACTTTACCCTCACGAAAGCCCTTTATTACTTCTTTCTGCTCCTTTCCGGTTTTAAACCTGCTCATCACCTCAAGGATAACAGGATAGTTTTTATATCTCTTGCTGAAGTTATAATAATGCTGGTCAGCAAGAATTGTAGTGGGAACCAGCAGCAATACCTGTTTCCCGCTCTCTATTGCCTTAAAAGCTGCTCTTATTGCCACCTCTGTTTTTCCAAATCCTACATCTCCAATAACCAGAATATCCATTGGCTTTTGCTTTTTCATGGCATCTTTAACATGATTTATCGCTTTAATCTGGTCAGGAGTCTCCCTGAAGGGAAATGAATCTTCTATCTGCCTCTGCCAGGGACTGTCTTCAGGAAAAGCATAACCGCTTGCAGAATTCCTTTTTGCATATAGCGCAGTAATATCAAGAGCCAGCTTACGGACGGATCTTCTCACCCTTTTTTTAATGCCATCCCACTGTCTGGAAGTAATCGAAGTTACTGTCGGGTTCTTTGAACCAATATATCTGTTAACACGGTCTGCCTGCCAGGTAGGGATATATAATTTATCATTTCCGGCATACTCTATTAAAAAATACTCCCTTTTAAAACCTCCAACCTGTTTTGAAACAATATCAACATATCTGCCTATTCCGTGGGCCTTATGAACTACATATTCGCCGGGACTGAAATACACCGGCCTTTTTCCGGTTAGAACCCCTCTGCCGGGAATCTGCTTCATCTGCTCATAAATATCAAGCTCGCCGTATAATGATATTTTCCTTGAACGGAAGCCCCTGTAAAGACGCTTTCCGAATATGTTCACAACACCCGGCTCAAGTAAGTCATACCTGAAATCCTTCTTATACTTAAGATGGCTATAGGAAATAGAATTATTTAAAAAGAGCTCCTCTATTTTCTTTATTCTTTCCTTCGCATTTATGGAGATAAGGATTTTCCCTGTACTCCTCAGGTCTTTTTTAACATTGCGGATAAATTCTCTGGAACTGCCGCAGCTCTTTTTCTGCCTTTCTACCTTACCCAGACTGAACTTATCCCTGTGTAAATTACGTTCTCTATTAGAAACTAAATTCAACTTCCTAAAATAATCATTTAATTCAAGAAAATCTTCCCCGGCAAGATAGAATTCCTCTAAAACTTTGCCGTTATTTACAAGTATGTCCTTATCTTTCCTGAAGATTCTTTTAAGAATATCTATATCACTTCTTATTTTTAAATAAATTTCTTCTGGATCACAGAATATGACAGAGAAATCCCCGATTTCTTTTTTCAATAAGTCAATAAGAGTCACAGTTCCACCGGCAGGTCCGCCGCTGACATTTTTTTCTATTTTCCAGGGATTGATATTCGGAAAAATCGATTTACTTTTTAAATGCTTAACAGGCTTCTGATTCATAGTATCATAAAAAAATACTTTTTCTACTTCATCACCAATAAAATCTACCCTTACAGGATGCTTACAGGTCACGTCAAATATATCAACAACCTCTCCTCTTACACTATATTCTCCACGGTCATAAACTTTATCCACTCTTTCATAGCCGCTTAATGAAAGCTCCTTTATTAACCTATCCCTGCCATATTCCATACCCCCTGATATCTTACTAATATTTCTTTTTACTTCATTGACCTTTAAAGAAGGCATCATGTTCAGCAGGGAATTACTGGTAGCTATTATTAAGAACTTACTTGCCCCTTTGTTATCAATTAAATTTTTAATAACCCTGAGTCTCTCTATGATATTCCCTGAAGGGGTAACTTTGTTCTTATAAAAAATACTGTTTCCTATACTTGGAAACCTTAATACTCTTACCCCGGGAATAATGCAGTTTATTTCCTGCTCCAGCTCGGTGGCACTTTCCAGTGTTGACGTAACTACCAGCAGGGGGGCTTTAAAATAACTGTAGAAAGCACTTATAATAAAAGGCCATATATTTTCATCGGTAATTAGCGTAGAAGTACCCTTACCGCTATCTTTAGTTCTGTTTGTATTTGCCTTTTCATATTTTTCTATAAATTTCTTCCACTGACTCTCTAATGAAAAAATTTCTAAAAACATTTTTTATCCCTATAATTAAATCTATACGGCTAAATTATTATATAAAAAAAACAAAAATTTTTACCGCTTTCTGATTCTCTATTATAAAAGAAACATAATACTTTCATTAAAAAAGTGTAAAGTTAATTGATTTCTGATTGAAAAAAAATGGATATACTCTGCCGGGAGATAAATTATACTTACCCGGGGTAACATTAAAGATAAATAAAAAACTTTAAATCAATTATACTTATTCATGGCATACTGGATACCGCCGGTAATATAATCTGCCATAATATCTACGGACTTCTCTATCCCGACCTTAACTTCTACCTTTTCTTTTCGGCTGAATTCCTTAAGAACAAAATCCGAAGCATCCTGCCTGCCTGCCGGTCTTCCCACTCCAAATCTCAACCTATCAAAATCATAGCTCTTCAAACTTGCCGCTATGGATTCCAGACCTTTATGGCCGGCTGTGCCTCCGCCCTTCTTTAAAGCAATATCTCCAAAACTTATATCGATATCATCATGTATTACAAGCATTGAGTTTATTTTATCCTTATAATAACTGGAGCATAAAGCTACGGCTTCACCGCTTTTATTCATAAATGTCTGCGGCTTTAAGATTATTATCTTGCGATTGCTGAATGAGGATTCAATAACCATTGACATAAATTTCGGATAACAGCTTTTCTTCTCAAGTTTGCCAGCGAACCTGTCAGCTATTCTAAAACCTATATTATGTCTGGTAAATTCATAATTTTTACCGGGATTGCCAAGGCCAACAATTAAAATCATGATAATTATTTTTCACTGGAGCCTTTTTCTTCCTTGTGTCCCTTTTCTTCCTCCGGCTCCTGTTCTTCCTTACCCTTACCAATTACTTCCGGCTCTTCAAGCTTTTCTTCTCCAAGCTCTTCTTCTCCAAGCTCTTCTTCTTCTACTTCTTCTTCTTCTTCTTTTAACTGTGTCGGGTGTATTACTGAAACAACTATTTCTTCAGGGTCATTTAATATTTTTATTTTATCAGAAACATTAATATCAGAAACCCTGACAGCCGAACCCATATCCAGCTCTGTTATATCATATCCAATATAATCAGGTATATCTACCGGCAGGCAGGAAATATGCAGTTCCCTTAACCCATGCTGGAGTACACCGCCCTTTTCCTTTATACCTACCGCTATCTCCTCGTTGAGGATATGAATCGGAACAGCTGTTTCAATTTCCTTCTTCATTTTAATTCTCAAAAAATCAATATGTAAAAATTCCCTTGTAATTGCATCTCTCTGGAATTCCTTTATTAAAACTGTTTCTTTACTGCTTTTTTTGCTGCTATCCATCTTAAGATTAAAAATTGCACTGTATATGCTCTTACCTTTTACAATATCTTTAAACTCTTTTTCTTTAACTTTTATACTTACCGGGTCTTTTTTTAAACCATATACAACTGCAGGTATATAATTCTTAGCCTTTAACTTTTTTGATACCTTATTTTTAATTTCTTTTTCGTTTCTCTTTTCAACTTCAATAACAATATTTTCCATTTATCTCTACACCTTGCCCTTTAATTCATAAACTAAACTAAATTTTCACCCTTGAACAATTCACTTACAGAATTGCAATGATAAACTTTTTTTATTGTTTTTGCAAGCAGTGGAGCGATTGAAAGAACCTTTATTTTCTCATTTTCCTTTTTGATCGGAATGGTATTGGCTACGACTATCTCTTCGGCCCCTGAATCTTTAACCCTGTCCGTAAAATCTCCCGAAAATATGGCATGTGTGGCACCAACATAAATTTTAGATGCCTTATGCCTTACCAGCATATCTATGGCCTTAAAAAGAGTGCCGCCCGTGTCAATTATATCGTCAAATATTATAGCTTCCCTGCCTTCTACATCTCCCACCATATGCTCCATTTCAGCAACATTAGGAGCAGGCCTTCTTTTATCAAGTATCGCCAGTGGGAAATGAAGCCTTTTTGAAAATATACTTGCCCGTTTAACTCCTCCAACATCCGGACTTACCACCACACCATTTTTTATATTTTTATCTTTAAAATATTTGGCGATAATGGGTATGGCAGTTACATGGTCTACCGGAACATCAAAGAAACCCTGGATGGTAGCAGAATGTAAGTCTACAAGTATCGCCCTGTCCATTCCAGCTACAGAAAGAAGGTCAGCAAACAATTTTGCCGATATCGGCTCTCTCCCCTCTGCTTTCTTATCCTGCCGTGCATAACCATAATGCGGGATTACGACATTTATCATCCCGGCAGAAGCCCTCTTTAGAGCATCTATCATTACAAGCAATTCTACTACGTTATCATTTACCGGTTCACAGCATGTCTGGACCACGAAAACATCCGCCCCTCTGACGCTTTCATCGAATTTCACATAAATTTCGCCATTCTTAAATTTTGTCCTGGTTACTTTTCCTGTTCTTATCCCCAGCTCCTCCGCAATTCGCTCTGTCAGAGCAGGATAAGATGAACCCGAAAACAGCATCATTCTTTTATAATCTTTTCCTTTTCCCATTATTTAATAACTCCTATTTTTAAATTATTTATTTTAATTTTACTTCTTTACTTAAGCTGCCCTTCATAATATTTTCAAGAACAGAAATATGCTGCCTGCTATTAACGCCCATAACCTCTTTATAATCAAAAATTTCAAGACAGCTAACCTTTTTGCCGTCCTTTACCAGCATTTCAATAATATCCGTAAGGTAATGCTCTTTCTGCTTATTGTCAGTTCCAATCCTGCTTATATTTTCAAATAATATTTCTGTCTTAAAACAATAGATGGATGAATTCACCTCGTTTACTTTTTTTTCTTCAGATGTAGTGTCTGCATCTTCAACTATTTTTTTTATACTGCCCCTTTCATCTTTTATTATCCTGCCGTAACCTCCAGGGTCCGGAATCGAAGTGGTGATAATGCCTGCCTCGCTTTCCGTCAAAATCGTATTTTCCAGTAATTTTTTAAGGGATTCCGTACTTACCAGAGGGGTGTCCGCAGAGATAACGATAGTGTATTTACCAAAACTATTCTCTTTATCTTTTGCCGTGTAAACGGCATGGGCCGTACCAAGCTGGTCTTTCTGCACTATAATCCCGGCCCATGGGAAGTTACTATTGATATAATCTATTATCGGCTCTCTTCTATATCCGACAATTATGAAGGTGTTTCCGGGGCTAAGCTTTTTTATTGTAGATAAAACATAATATAATATCGGCTTGCCCATAAGCTTATGAAGAACTTTAGGAATTTCTGATTTCATTCTCTTGCCCTTACCTGCAGCAAGGACTATTACACTTAAATCCTCGGAAAGATTCATTTTCAAAAGATTTCCATAAGAAAAATTTTTAATAAATAATGTTTAGATTGTAACACAAAAAGGGTATTTACCTAAGCACTAATCTACGAATTCGCCCCCGCTTATATCCCTTGAAATAATGTTAAAACCCGGGCCGAAATAAATACTGATATGGATAAGATTGTTACATTTTTCTCCCAGTATTTCCTTTCTTAAGAAATACTCTGCTCCAGCAGGCCCTTCTTCCTCATATACGCGGGATATATCGCTATATTTTCTTGCCCTTACTGTTATTTCTTCACCACACCTGCTGCACCTGACCCTGAAGGTAATAAAACTGGAGACAGAATCTCCTGCCGATACGGAAAAAAACTTTTTAACCTTACCCCAGAAACCATCCATTTGGATTCCTTCCTGTCTTTATAATAGCTGTCCTTATAAATATTCTACCCCAACCGGCTTTATTCTTTAAATAGTTTTAAAAAAGTTACCCGCTTTTTTCCAGTTCAAGAAGTAATTTTTTTAATTTCCTTCCCCCTTTAAACCTGCCGGGGGAACCGTCGCTTTTTACCACCCTGTGGCAGGGGACGGCCAGAAGCACCGGGTTACTTTTAAGAGCAGAACCTGCCGGCCTCCACGCACCCCTGTAACCGGCCATATCGGCCAGCTTCCTATAACTTATCGTCTGCCCGTAACTAACTAAATTCAACTTCTGCCATATTTTTTTCTGGAACTTCGTGCCGGTCATGAATTCAACCTTTAAATTTATCTCCTTTGACTTTCCCTCAAGATAACCCCTGATCTCCCTCTCGATAAAGGCAGATTTTTTAGAAGTAATCCTGATTTCTTTTAAGCCCTCACAATTATTTTTGATATTATCCATAAACTCCAGGAAATCCATACTTCTATTCCCCAGATATATGACAACCGTCCTTCCGGCTTTTTTCCGCCACATATAATACATCTTCCCTGTAGAGGCCGTAAATTCAGATTTATTTATATAAACGGGCATAAGACCACCTAAAAAATCCTTTTATTGCTTTCTCGGTCAGATTACTCCTTGCTGTTTAATCTAACAAAATTTTCTATCGACCTGTCATAAGTTTTTTCTGCCTCGTCATCAAAATAGCAGGCAGGGAGCTCACCCAGTTTCCTGTGGTAGGCAATGCACTCACAGCAAATACCCTTTCTGGGGCAGGGCTCATAAGTACAATTGCATCTTGTAAGATTTTCTTCTCTGTTGCATTCCATACTAACTATTTCCCCTCTGATTCCATTTAACTTATAAATTGTATTTATATAATTATATTTAAAACTCTATAAATCAACTTTATATCAAAATTCGATACCTTTTCTTGCTTTTATTCCACTGCTAAAGGCATGTTTTACTTCCTTCATCTCAGTTACCGTATCAGCAATCTCTATAAGTTCTTCCGGGGCATTTCTCCCGGTTAGCATTATATTGAGAGCTTCGGGTTTGTTTTTTACCAGGCCTATCACATCCTCAACCTTTAAAAGCCCCATACCCATCAGGTTGTTTATCTCATCCAGTATCACCAGGTCATACTTCCCGCCTTCTATCTTATTCAGCGCATACTCTAAAGATTCACGCGCGCTTATAAGCTGCTTCTCCCTATCCAGCATCTTTCCATCCCTAAACTTTATAAATCCCAGGCCGAGCTGTTCTATTTCAATAAGGGGTCTTAATTTTTCCAGGACCTTAACCTCCCCTGATTTCCAGGGACCCTTTATAAACTGCAGAATTAAAACCTTAAGGTTCCTGCCGGCGGCTCTCAAAGCCAGCCCCATTGCCGCAGTAGTTTTACCCTTGCCGTTGCCGGTGTTTACAAGTATAAGTCCTTTTTTGCCCTTTTTTACAGAATCCTTGCTTTTATTCATTTTTTTCACCCTGCTCCGGCTTAGCCGCATAAAAATAATACATATTTTAAACTACTTAACCTTCAAGTTATAGCTTATTATTCAGAATGCCGTAAAATAAATCCATATCCATATTCTCCCTAAAAATATCTGCCAGTCTGTCATACTGCTTCTCTTTAAATTCACTATATGATAATGACTCTCTCTCATTATTATAAGATAGCATATCATTTCTGTCCTTAATCACCTTTAAAATAAACTCCCTTGCCCCCGGATTATCGAAAATACCGTGGATGTAGGTCCCCATAACCATGCTCTCATTACTGTTATCAAATTTCAAGAATCCGTCATATAAATCCCCGCCCTTATTTCCCCTTTTAGAAATCTTAAAAAGAGGAATAAGCTTACCTGAATTTAGGTTAACGGCGCCTGTTTTTCCCATATGTATCTCGTACTCCTTCATGACACCTTCCGTAATACTGGCTAAATCTCCGGACAAATCCTTTAAGGCAGGATGTTTAAATATATCCCTGTTAATATTAAATTCAACCTGGCTGGTATTTTTATCCTTCAGGAAATCCGTTTCTATATCCATAAGTCCAATACCCCTCATACTCGCAGCACTTTCTGACTCGCTGCCGTATCTGTCATTTATATTTTTTCCCAGCATCTGGAACCCTCCGCAGATGCCCATAACTACAGTTCCACTCCTGTATTTCTTTATAATTTCTTTTTCCAGCCCTGAATTTCTTAAATACTTAAGATCGTTTATGGTGCTTTTGCTGCCCGGTATAATAATCATATGAGGACTTAATTTATTTAGCTCCTCCCGTCCCTTTGTATATACCAGGCTGACTCCCTTTTCCAGCTCAAAAGCGTTGAAATCAGTAAAATTTGAAATGTGGGGAAGATATATCACGGAAATTATTATTCTTTTTTCACTGCCGGCTATCCCGCTGCTGCCTGAAATACGTATTTTATCTTTTTCCTGTTCTATATTTACCGAATCCTCTTCTTCGATATATATGTCCCTGAAAAAGGGAATGGTTCCTATTACAGGTATGTTCAATTTTTTAGCTATAAGGTCGTTACCCGGTTTTAGCAGGCTCATATCTCCCCTGAACTTATTTACCAGCAGGCCCTTTATATATTTCCTGTATTTTACCGGAAGAAGTTTTACCGTTCCGTAAAAACTGGCAAATACGCCTCCTTTATCTACATCTCCAATAAGTATAACATTGGAACCCGCAGCTTCCGCTACCGGCATGTTTACTATGTCATTATCCATGAGGTTTATTTCTGCCGGACTTCCCGCACCTTCTATAACTATATAATCAAACTTCTTCTTCAGGTCATTCAGAATCCCTTTTATTTTACCCAGATAAAAATATTTCTTATCGTTATACTCGATTGCGCCCATATTCTTAACTACTTCCCCCATGAATATTATCTGCGCCCTGGAATCGGCAACCGGCTTTATGAGTACCGGGTTCATATAAACCTCCGGCTCCAGGCCGCATGCTTCTGCCTGGACCGCCTGGGCACGGCCCATCTCCCCTCCTGAAGCAGTCACATATGAATTAAGCGCCATATTCTGTGATTTGAAAGGACAGACGCTGAACCCATCCTGTTTTAAAATCCTGCATACTGCGGCAGCGGCTACACTTTTTCCTACATGTGAGCCCGTTCCCTGTATCATAATAAATTTTGCCTTATTCTTATTCATAACATATTCCACTATAAATATTTCAATATCTGCTTTATGCTCTTAACTGTTACAGCTCCCTGTCCTATTATCCGGTTATACAGCTCCGCTGCCTTTCCGCCGGTATGGTCCCTGTCATTTATATCTTTTCCATTTAAAATTAAAACCCTTTTATTTAATTTAACCGCTTCTCTGACTGAAATCAAATTTAAAAAATTACCTGTTCCAAATTCAATTCCTGGAAGAATTACCACATCAGAAGATTTTATGAACTGGAGATTTTTTTGATGCGAGTCGGTGCTTACCGGAGAAAAGGGAGCTTCAGCAACATAGGGAATACCCAGCATCCGGGCAGTATCTATATCCGTATCAAGGGTATTTACCACACCGCAGGATATATCATAGCCGCTGTTATAAAGAAGCCCCAGTATCTGCGAGGCAGCTCCCCCGCCTCCTATAACGTGCACCTTAAGATTTTTATTACGCTGCTTGCCGTAAACGTACTGGCCGGCACCGGGGCTGAATACAGGGCTGATATAAAGTTTATCGGTCACCGGGTTCTTTCCAACAAACACATCGCTGCCAAAGACGCTTTTTATACTTTCCCTGCTTAATATATCCGTACTTCTTCCAAATCCGAAAACCCTGCCTTCTTTCAAGAGCAGTACACTGCCGCTACCCTGCAGCGCTAGATTTATATCATGAAAAATACCAATTATGGTCTTATTCTCTTTTTTATTAAGTTCCATGAATAAATTCATAAATTCAATCTGGAAATTGATGTCAAGATGAGAAGTCGGCTCATCCAGCAGCAGCACCGGGCTATCCTGGGCTAAAGCCTGGGCTACAATTACCCTCTGTTTTTCGCCTCCTGAAAGTTCGCTGAACTTTCTCTTTGAAAATGAAGATATTTCTGCTCTTTTCATAGCTTCCCTCACCCTGTCAAAATCGGTTTTACTCTCCACCCCAAATCTAGAAATATAGGAATGCCTTCCCATCATAACCATTTCATCTACCGTAAAATTAAAGCCGGGATTCGTATACTGGGGAACTACTCCCACTATTTTTGCAGTATCTCCTGAAGCCAGCTCCTTTATATCACTGCCCCCGACCAGAATCCTACCCTTGTAATTACCCAAAACCCCGCTTATAAGGTTTACAAGGGTACTTTTTCCTGCTCCGTTGGGACCGAGTACTGAGATAAAGCTGCCCTCTTCAACGTCAAAACTTATATCATCCAGCACTTTTTTGGTGTTATATGAAAAGCTTAAGTTTTTTACTGAAAGTATATTTTTATTCCTGTTCATTTTATTAAACGAATTTTACATAATTATATGATATATTAAAAAAGCCCGACGGTCAGAAAACATTTCTTTTTGATTTAATCAGTAAATACAGAAAAAACGGGACCCCAATAATTGAAGTTATAATTCCTACAGGTATTTCCCTCGGCATAAGTACCGTTCTTGCCAGGGTATCGGACAGCAGCAGCACGATTCCACCGGCAATTATGGAAGTTGGATATAAAATTTTATGGTCAGGGCCAACAATCAACCTTAAAATATGCGGGGTTACCAGACCCACAAAACCTATTATTCCGCTCATTGATACGGCTACTGCCGCTATAAGAGAAGCCATTACCATTAAAATTTTTTTCACTCTTTCGGTATCTACCCCTAACTGTGCCGCCCTCTCTTCACCCAGGGATAATATATTAAGGTCCCTCATAAAAAAAGCTGAAATGGCAACAAGAACCGTAACCAGCGGTGCCATAATGATAAATTTATTCCATGAAGCAGAAGTAAAGCTTCCCATAACCCAGAATATTATTTTAGCCATATCCTCCGCTTTAAAAATCATTATAAGGTAGGTAATCGCACTTAACATGGCACTGAGTGCAATTCCTGAAAGAAGCAGGGTAACAACCGAAACCCTGCCCCTTATCCTGGCAATGTTATAGACAAGAAATGTGGTAGCTACAGCTCCCAGCAGGGCAAAGACTGTCGTTGTGGAAATACCTCCCAGCCCTGTTCCTGTAATAATTACGAGACCGATAGTCGCGCCGAAAGCGGCTCCTGCCGAAACACCGATTACGAACGGGTCTGCCATAGGGTTCCTGAATAATCCCTGGAAAATAACGCCCGAGCCTGCCAGTGCTATTCCGACAAAAACAGACAGAAATATCCTGGGAAGCCTTATCATGGAAATTATGACCATGTCCTGCTCATTAAAAACACCTTCGCCTATTAAATTCTTTATACCGGGTATAAAGATGGAAATTATAAGACCGGTATCTTTAATGGGAATTTTAGCTGCGCCTATGGAAGCAGACACTATTATTAGCAACAAAAGCAGTGCTATTAATATAAAAACATATCTTAGAGTCCTTTTCCCTGTTCCCGTCATAATAATGCCTCACCTTTAATCAAACACATTTAAGAATTAATAATAGTAAAAAAACATCCTGCCCTGTTACTTAAAATTCTCCAAAAATATCAGGGTGGAATGCCTTTGACAGCATCTCAAGTGCTATATCCAAATTCTGGCTGGGACGTGAAACCGGATTATCGGGAACTACATAAACCCTGCCGTTTTTTACGGCTTTGATACTTGAGAATCTTTCGTCCCCTGTTATTACGGAAGAATCCGCAGCCAGGCTCATTGGCGCAACTATAACATCGGGATTTTTCTCTATCAAAGTTTCAACACTGTATTCAGGCCATCCTGTAATGTTATCCTGTGCTACTATGTTTATACCCCCCGCTTTTTCAATCAAATCATTGGTAAAAGTATCCATACCCGCACTCATCAGGGGGTCGTTCCATACTTCGTAAAAAACTTCCGGCCTGTCCTCATCACTTAAATCCTTAACTTTATTATAAATACCATCCACGCTTTTTTTAAGCTCTTTTACAATTTCCTCTCCTTTATCTTCAAGACCGGTTAATCTACTTATATTGGTTATCTCTTCATAAACTCCTTCAATCCCGTTTATGCTTATAACCCTGTAAATTTCAATTCCTAGTTCTTCTACTTTACGGTAATCTTCATCAGGACCTCCGCTTACTGCTATCAGGATGTCCGGGTCAAGTTCGGCAATTTTTTCAACATTCAGCCCGAAGGAATCACCGGCACCCTCAAAACCCTCTGCCAGCGGGTCGCCGCTTATCACACTATAATTATCAACTTCAACGACCTTATCCATAGCTCCAAGCCCACTTAGTATCTCCAGTGCGCTTGGAGAAATAACTACTATCCTTTCCGCAGGCGAAGCAAGCCTGATTAACTCCCCTCCGCCATCTTTAACTTCGATAGTTTCCGTAATTGACTTAACTTCCATCTTACCCCTGCATCCAGATAAAGACACTGGAACTGATATAAGCAATAAAACCAGTACCAGGCTTACAGTATAATAAATTTTTTTTGCCATTTTTCCTCCTTTTTTTGTTAAATAAAAAAACTCCCGGTTTCTTCGGCCGGGAGTTTTTTTCAAATGAGAAAAATCCCCTCCTTCTACCGAAGAGAGAAAATTTAATAATTTAAAGGTATCCTGGCTTAAGGGACTTTACTCTCTGCCTTCCCGGCAATTTTGCCAGTGGCCTTGTCGTAGAGAGCACACACCCTATCACAGTGGCGGGACCGCTCCGGATTCTAACCGGATTCCCCAGATTAAAAAATTATTAATTAAGCTAATATTACTTAATTATCAATCTGTATATTTATTATTATGAAAGAACAAATAAAATTTTATCATTTACAATATACTATATATCATCTTAAAATAACAATTAAAAATAAAAATAAGTTAAGGAATTAAGATATGAAACTAATAAAACGCTTCACCGTATATATTTACATAAGTTAAATTAGAATTTATTTTTTATAGATGTTTCATCAGCTTTTATTTTTGTTTATTTATTAATTTAATTATTTCTAAATGACCGAATACTATATATATAAAATACTTCTCGGCACCGTTTTTACTGCAGCAGCCGCTGTTTTCATTTCTCTATTCATTGCTTCAGCTCCATATGGGCGCCATACCCGCAGGGGATGGGGACCGGCAATACGCGCCAAAATCGGCTGGCTGATAATGGAATCACCTGCTTTTTTTATGATGATTCTTATGTTTATTACCGGAAGAAGGCAAATTAACTTTATTGCAATAATATTTCTTTTCATGTGGTCTATCCATTATTTCCACAGAACTTTTATATACCCCTTCATTATGAGGGGCGGCAATAAGAATTTCCCTTTACTTCTGGTAGTCTTTGCTATTCTTTTCAATACCGTAAACGGCTTTATAAACGGCTATTACCTTTTCACCCTTTCACCGGTTTATAGCCTGGACTGGCTTGTAGACCCCCGCTTTATTGCCGGCTTCATATTATTCTCTTCAGGCATTTTTATAAACCTGCAATCAGACCATATCCTGAGGAACCTGAGGAAACCCGGAGAAGAAAACTACAAAATCCCCAGTGCAGGCTTATTCAGGTATATATCCTGTCCGAACTACCTGGGAGAAATTATGGAATGGACAGGATGGGCAGTTGCCACATGGTCGATTGCCGGTCTTGCCTTTGCAGTATTTACCATTGCAAACCTGGCACCAAGGGCATTTTCAAATCATAAGTGGTATGTTAATAGTTTTTCCGATTATCCTGAAGAGAGAAAGGCGCTCATTCCCTTTATTTACTAACTCCTTAGAAACCTATAAAATTTTATTTTGCCTCATCCACTTAAAAGTATCCTCAACTGTCTTTTTGATGGGTCGTGGATTATACCCCAGTTCCCTTCTTGCCTTTTTATAGCTTATATATGAATTGGACCGCAGGGTATCTATGGTATAATAAGTAAATCTTGGAGTTTTGCGGGCTAACCAGTAATATAATGGAGAAATTATACCGGCTGCTCCTGCAAGCCACACAGGAATTTTATATCCCGGCGGCTTAACCCCGCTGTTTTCGGATAACATCCCCATCAATTCATCCATCGTAATTCTCTCGCCCGATAATATATAAAACTGTCCTTTTCTTCCTTTTTCAGAAGCCATTACAAGACCATCTGCAACATCCCTGACATCGACGAAATCATAAGCCCCTCCAGTTGTTATTTTCATCCTGCCTCTGGCAAAATCAATGAATGTCCTGGTTGAAAATGATCCTTTGAAATCATAGGGCCCTATAACTCCCGTAGGGCAGACTACTACCGAATCCAGCCCATTGGATGCCGCTTTTATTACTTCCAGACTGGCAGCTGCCTTTGACCTGTCATATTCACCCCTCCTGCATTTTATATCAAAAGGCATACTTTCATCAATAACGGTTCCGGTAGGAGACTCTTTTAAAGCATGTATTGAACTTGCGTAAACAAGGCGTCTCACTCCGCACTTAAGACAGGCGTTTATAACATTAACCGTGCCTTTATGATTACTCCTGCGGATTAGTTTCCTGTCACCGGGCATTATCGTGACAACACCTGCGAGGTGATATACAATATCCGCGCCTCTGAAAGCTTCTACCAGTGAATCAATGTCCAGGATATCTCCTACAGCTCTTTCAACATCAAGACCTTCTATCGCGGATAGATCGGAAGTTTCCCGGACGAGCACCTTTACTTCCCTGCCCTTCTCAAGCAATGTCCTTACAAGTACGTTCCCGATACATCCTGTCGCCCCGGTTACAAAATCCATAAATTAACTTTCTTTAAATATTTTTATTGATTGAGTAAAAATTTTATTACCGGTAATTTTATAAAAGGTAATTATTCTTATTTTTCCCCAGTTTCCTTTATCATGGACTTCATTATATCGGCCCTGGTGATTATTCCTGACAGCCTGTTATTATCATCAACAACAGGAACCCTGTTAAGGTTATTGTTTATCATTATATTTACAACTTTACTGAGCAACATATCTTTTCTGACAGTTTTTATCTTCTTGGACATAATTTCCTCAACCTTTGTTTCAAGATACTCTCTGGTGCTCTTCGTATGAATCTCATAGTTATCAAGAAAAGCAAAGCCAAAAGACATCGGGAAAGGGAGACTGGACATCTTAACTATTACATCCTTTTCACATACTATCCCCACTAAATCATTCTTTTCATTGATCACCGGTGTCCCGCTTATTCTATTTTTTAGAAGCAATCTGGTTAACTGCCCTACTGTAGCATCCTTACTTACAGTAATGACTTTTTTTGTCATTATATCTTTAGCCAGTAATTCAGCCATTTTCCTCTCCTTTATTTTTATAAATAACTAAAATAATTTAACTGCAAATCAATCTAAGAAAGCAGCTTTTGCTTTTAATCTTTTTTACCTGCTTCACCGACTTTAAAAATCGCATACCTGGTTAGAAACGGTGCAATTATCTCATTAATAATTACAGATGCAAGAATGGCATTTATCATTATGTTCGAAACATCTGAAAACGCCGGATACCCTTTTATTAAAAGTGCAAGGCCGATGGTTACCCCTGCTATAGGAAATAACCCGAAGCTCAAATATTTGCTTACTCCCGGAGGAGCATGTGAAATAGCACCGCCCACCCTGACTCCAACAAATTTGCCAGCAAATCTTGCCAGGGTTATAACCAGGGCAAGGATACCTGCCGTTTTTATTACACTGATATTAAAATGCGCACCTGCCAGGGTAAAGAACATTGCAAAGATTATTACCTCTATATTATGTATGACCCCGAACATTTCTTTATTGTCATTCATTCTGTTAACCACGATAAAGCCCATTATCATATTGGCCAGTATGCTTGATAGACCCAGCGCTTTGGAAGCCCCGACACAAAGAAAAATAGCACCCGCTATTACTGCAAGCAGCTGCTGCTTCTTCTTTATAAAACGCCCCACGAAAGACAGGGCGAATCCAATTAGAGTTCCCAGGAGTATCGAACCAAGTATATCTATAACAGGTGACATTAGCATGTTATACCATGAAATATCCTGAAAACCGGTAATTATTGAGCAAGCTACATTAGAACCGATAGCATAAGCTATAACGGCAAAAGCATCATCCAGGACAATAATAGCCAGCAGTGTGGTCGTAAATCTCCCCATTGCCTTGTATTCCCTCACTATTGCCAGGGATGCTGCCGGAGCAGTGGCGCAGGATATAGCACCAAGTACGATAGCCATCGGCAGATAACTGTAAAAAGAACCCGCATTGCTCACACCGGTTTTAATAATAAAGGGGCCGAGGAACAGCACCGACAGAGCTACGAACAACCATGCTCCCAGGGCTTCGAAAGGCGTGATTATAGCGATATTTTTACCGATTTTTTTTAGCTTCTTCAGGTAGAGGCCTCCGCCTACAAGATATCCTATTACCCCGAGACTGATATCGGTAATTATATCCAGGCCGCCATCAATCAATTCCCTGGGGATAATACCTGAAAGGTTTATAATAATTCCTATAATAATATAGCCGCTAATTGTAGGGAATTTGAATTTTCTGGCAGCAAAGCCGCTAAAAATACCGATTATTACTATTATGCCCACGGCCAGTATTGCATTAAATTCAAAATCCCATTGCATCTATATATTCTCCTTCTACATACAGCTTAAATTTAATAATCCGCCAACTAGTATTGTGATATTCTAACTCTACAGGTACTTCTTTTCAAGAATTTCAGGGAAATTTAAAAAGGAGTACAAAGCTTTATTTTTTAAGATTATAAAACACAGCCAGTCCCGGGTAATCTGCTTCACTCCCCAGATTTTCTTCAATACGGATAAGCTGGTTATATTTACAGACCCTGTCTGTCCTTGAAGGAGCGCCGGTCTTTATCTGGCCTGCATTTACCGCAACCGCGACATCGGAAATAGTGGTATCCTCCGTCTCGCCTGAACGATGTGAAACTACGGCAGTATAACCGGCTGTCTTTGCCATTTCAATTGCATCCAGCGTTTCCGTTAAAGTCCCTATCTGGTTTAACTTGATTAAAACGGAATTTGCCACTCCCATTTCCAGTCCTTTTTTTATTCTTTCGGTATTCGTTACGAAAAGGTCATCTCCAACAATCTGGATTTTATTTCCGAGTTCTTCGGTCATCTTTTTCCATCCGTCCCAGTCTTCTTCAGCCATTCCATCTTCTATTGAAATTATGGGGTACTTATTTACCAGCTCCTTATAATAATCTACCATTTCTGCTGAAGTATAAACCTTTCCTTCTCCTTTAAGGTTGTATTTACCTTTTTCGTAAAATTCCGTAGAAGCAGGGTCCATGGCTATATAAATATCCTTTCCCGGTTTAAAGCCGGCTTTCTCAATAGCCCTTATTATATACTTTAAGGCATCCTCGTTTGATTTAAGGTCGGGAGCGAATCCGCCTTCATCTCCCACCGCAGTGCTGAGGCCGTCTTTTCCCAGAACACTTTTAAGGCTGTGATATACTTCCGAGCTCATCCTTAAGGCCTCGCTAAATGCAGGAGCACCAAGCGGCATTACCATAAACTCCTGCAAATCAACACTATTATCAGCATGTTTGCCGCCATTTAATATATTCATCATGGGTGCAGGCAGGACATGCGCATTAACTCCCCCGAGATAAATGTATAACGGCATGTCAAGCGCAGCAGCAGAAGCTTTTGCCACAGATAAAGAAACTCCCAGCATGGCATTAGCCCCCAATTTTGCCTTATTATCCGTACCATCCAGATCAATCATTGTCCTGTCTATCTCACGCTGATATATGGCATCCATTCCTTCAAGCTCGGCAGCAATAATGGAATCAACATTTTCTACTGCCTTCCGTGTACCTTTGCCCATGTAGCGTTTTTTTTCACCGTCTCTCAGCTCAACTGCTTCAAAAGCTCCCGTGGAAGCACCTGAAGGTACCGATGCCCTTTCAGTCGCACCGCAATCAAGAACTGTTTCAACCTCAATTGTAGGATTACCCCTTGAATCCAGAATTTCCCTTGCAAAAATCCCTGTAATTTCAGTTCCGTTACTCATCGTCATTCTTCCTTTCCCGTTTACAATAACCATTTTATTTATTATTTTATATCTCACGGTTTTGCTTATTGCAAGTTATTATAACAATAACATAAGCCAACAACCTATTATATTAATTTTTTTTATATTTTAAAATTGATTAAAAAGATTCCTGTTTAAAAAACATATAAAATCTGGTTTAATAGTATGCAGTTTTTTAAATACTTTAAGCCCGGGTATTTAAATAAATTTTAAATATATATTTGCTATTTCTTATAAAAGGAAGAAAGGCAGTAAAAGTGAATAAGTCATCAAGAAAAAAATTTATCATAGCCGGAATTGTTACCATTGTCATAATATCAACAATAATTCCAATAAACATTGTCTCCTGTAAAAATCTTGGTGATATCTCGGAAACGATGGATATATTCGAAGTTGCCAGGGGAGATATAAATCAGACAATAAGCACTACCGGTTATGTGGACAGCAGCAGCATAAATGATTATTCCATTCAAATTTCAGGTGAAGTTCTTTATGCCCTGGAAAAAGGGGATACCTTTGAAAAAGGCGATAAACTAGTAGAGGTAGATAACAGCCGGCAGGCGCTCCTTATCGCCCAGTCAGAAGAGAACCTCGGTTCGGCCATAAGTTCCCTTGAAACTGCCAGGATAAATTACCAGCAGGCGCTCGATGCAAACCACATTGCAATACAGCTTGCAGAGGTAAATACCGGGCTGGCAGAAGTATCAGCCCATAATGCCTTCATAGCCTTAGAAAATGCAAATAACGTAGCTGATAAATCAAGGGAAAGTGCAGAGCTGGCCCTGGAGAACGCCGAAACCATACTTGCGGAAGCAAAAAGTGTACCTCTTACAGATATCCAGATCACACAGTATGAGGCCAACGTGGAAACTGCACGCGCAAGCTACCAGTCTGCGCTGGCGCAGGGCACATCCTCCTCAAAATCCGCAGAAGGTGCCTGGGAACAGGCAGTCGCAAGCCAGTCTTCTACCTACTGGTCAAATCTCTCCAGTACCCAGTCGGCTGCAAGCCAGATTGATATAGCAGCAAAAAATATAGCACTGGCGGAATCACAGGTAAATCTGTCAGAAATAAGTCTTGAGCTGGCAAAGCTGGATACGGATAAAAATATAATATATGCGCCCTATGACGGCATAGTGTTCTCCTCAACCTATAAGGAGAGTCAGTACGCAAGTCCCGGCATGAGCACAATCTCGGTGATAAGCGATGACTTCGTAATAAAAGCGGATATAAATGAAATTGATGTGGTAAATATTAAAGAAGGACAGGATGTAGATATAACCCTTGATGCCTGCTACGAAGAAGAATTCAGCGGTAAAATAACAGAAATTTCTCCGATATCTACCAATATAGGAGGAGTAGTTTCTTTCGAACTTACGGTGGAGCCGGAAACAGAAAACACTCCGCCGCTTCTTTACGGACTCTCTGCAAGTATGGATATAGCTACTTCCGGAATTGAGAATATCCTTTATGTACCTGTCGAATCTGTCTATGAAGAAGACGGAAAAACTTACATTGACCTGGTAACCAGCGATGGAAAAATAGAGAAAACGGAAGTTACCACGGGAACTTTCAATTATGACTATATTGAAATAAAATCAGGGCTGACCGAGGGAGATGAAATTCTTGTCTCTCCGGTTAATTACAACACTGCTCAAAATCTAAACCTTTAAATTAAATAAAGACATGATAAATAATAATAACATCCTCATAAAAACAACTGATGTTACAAAGATTTACAAGCTGGGAGACATCAGGGTAAATGCCCTGCGCGGCGTAAACCTTGAAATAAAGGAGGGTGAATTTGTCTCGATAATGGGCCCTTCCGGTTCTGGGAAATCAACACTAATGAATATTATCGGTTGTCTTGATATATTAACTTCAGGGCACTACTATCTTAATAATAAAGACATAAGTAAGCTGGACGATAACCAGCTTGCAAATATAAGGAATAAAGAAGTTGGTTTCGTATTTCAGACATTCAACCTTCTTTCCAGAACAAATATTTATGGGAATGTCGAACTTCCCATAGTTTATTCTGTGGAAAGAGATGGAAATAAAAAAAGAAAAATAATGGATGCCATAGAATCAGTGGGCCTGTCAGGTCTGGTAAAGCACAAACCCAGCGAACTTTCCGGAGGTGAGAAGCAGAGAGTGGCAATTGCAAGAGCACTTGTTAACCAGCCCTCCATAATACTTGCCGATGAACCCACCGGAAATCTGGATTCAAGAACAGGTGAAGAAATTATGGCAATATTTCAGAAACTAAACAGGGAGGGCAAAACAATTATAGTAGTCACCCACGAAATGGAAATAGCAATGCATACCCACAGGATTATTTATTTAAGAGATGGCTTAATCCATGGCCAGGAAGAAGTTAAAGAACAAATATCGGCACAGGAGAAATTAAAGAAGATGCCGAAACTTGAAGAAAGATTAATAGAAAACTAAAGTTTTTTTAAAAAAATGAAAAGATTTCTGGAAAACATAAAAATTGCATTTCAGGCCTTATTTCTAAATAAGCTTCGCTCCTTTTTAACCATGCTTGGAATTATTATAGGAGTGGGAGCCGTGGTTGCAATGCTTTCAATCGGGACAGGGGCACAGCAATCCGTTTTAGAGAGTGTCCAGGATATCGGTTCCAACCTGATTATAGTATCCCCCGGGAGTATTGAAGATGTGCAGGACATGAGAACAACCATGATGGGAGATAAGAGCTCCGAATTAAACGCAGATGACCTTGAAGCAATTAAAAAAGAGGCGACACTTATAACACAGGCTGCGCCTGTCGTTTTTAATTCATCAGTCGTTTCCTATTCAAATAAAAACACATACTCAACCGTTTATGCCTCATCAGAAAATGGACGGGAACTCTATAATATGGACGTTGCAAGAGGAAAATTTTACAGCAGAAGTGATGTTTCAAACGCCTCAAATGTTGCTGTAATAGGACAGTCTACCCTTAAAAAATTATTTGATAAGGTAGACCCCATAGGAAAAATAATTAAGATAGATGGTAAAAATTTCAAGGTAATAGGAACACTTGAAAGCAGGGGAACGGATATGTTCGGCAATGACCAGGATGATTTCATCAGCGTTCCCGTAACCACAGCACAGAACAAACTATATGGGATAGATACATACAATATGATTCTTGCACAGAGTATCAGTGAAGAAGAAATAGAAAATGCCTGCGAAGAGATAAAATCAATACTCAGGAAACAGAGAAATATAAGATTTGGCGATAAAGATGATTTCAGTGTCCAAAATCAGACCCAGATACTTGATGTCATATCCGTAATTACCGGTATCTTTACCGTAGTTATAGCAGGAATAGCAAGCATATCCCTTCTTGTAGGCGGTATCGGGATAATGAATATAATGCTTGTTTCCGTAACCGAAAGAACAAGGGAAATCGGCATAAGAAAGGCAATAGGAGCAAAAAACAGGGACATACTAGTCCAGTTCCTGGTAGAAAGCACGGTCTTGAGCATTACCGGGGGTATATTGGGGATACTTTTTGCAGTTGCGGTATCGGCTATACTTACCAGGTTTACCATACTGGAAACGTCCATAACCTTAATGCCGATAATTATCGCAATAAGTTTTTCGACCGTAGTGGGCCTTTTCTTCGGTATCTACCCCGCAATGCGAGCTGCACGTCTCAATCCCATAGATGCTTTAAGGTACGAGTAATAAGAGTTTAGTTATTCAACTGAATTATACCCCCAGTTTAGTTTTCTTATAAAAATCTAGATTTAACAACTTGTTTACAACTTTAAAAATGATATATATAATAAAGTTGTAAACTAAGGATTTTAAGCACACTAAATAAAAGTTGATAACTTGTTTGCAACTTTAAAAAATAATATAGGTAAAAGTTATAAACACTAAATTTTATAAAAATGGATATTAAAAAACTAATTATAAAGAAATTAGAAAAGAAAGGTGAGGTCAGGTCATCAGAGATTATAAAAGCCACTGGATACTCACGCGCGTACGTAAACAGGTTTTTTAAAGAGCTTCAGGATGAGGGGGTTTTATTCCAGGCAGGTAAAGCCAATAAAGCAAAATATATTCCTGCTTCTGAAGAGTTGATATCAAAGGAAATAAAATCTATAAATAAAGTCCACAGAGTCCTGAGGAATATAAATCTTAACGAGGATGAAGTTTTTTCCAGTATTAAGAAATATTCGGGTATTACAGAGGGTCTAAATGATAATGTCTTGCATATTCTTGAATATGCCTTTACAGAGATGCTTAATAATGCAATAGAACACTCAGAATCAGAAAAAATAGAAGTATTTTTTGAAAAGAAATCAGGCAAAGTAATATTTGAGGTTAGAGATTGGGGCGTAGGAATTTTTAATAATATTATGAAAAAGATGGGATTAAATAGTGTAATGGATGCTATTCAGAATTTGCTTAAAGGTAAACAAACAACAGTTCCATCATACCATAGCGGGGAAGGAATCTTTTTTACTTCAAAAGCAGCCGATGTTTTGACCATACAGAGCTTTAAAAAGAAACTTATTTTTAATAATTTAATAGAAGATGTATTTATCAGGAATGTTAAAAATACCAGGGGTACCAGAGTACTATTTTCAATTAATACTAATTCTATAAGAGATATCACCAAAGTTTTTAAAAGATACTCTGATAATAACTATGAGTTTAGCAGAACAGAGGTTGCCGTTAAGTTATATGAAGAGGGTGTTAATTATATATCCCGCTCCCAGGCACGGAGAGTTCTAACCGGCCTGGAAAAATTCAGAACAATAGTACTTGATTTCAGAGGGTTAGATACAATAGGCCAGGCATTTGCTGATGAAGTTTTCAGAGTTTGGAAAATAAAAAATCCCGGAGTAGATATTATTTTTAAAAACACCAATGAGGATATACTTTTTATGATAAAAAGGGCAACTTCGGAAGAGTAAAGAAAATATTATAAATTATTTTAGATAATACTTTTAAATTATACCAAAGACATAAAACTAAAAATTAGCTATAAAGAAGTAATTTTTTACAGAATAATCGTATATGTTTTCTCGGGGTGCAGCTTATGAACATTCTTATTAATTACAACAGGTATAACATTTGAAGGCCTTATAGTTAGTTTATGCATGGGCTCCGCCTTAACTTTCAGAGCTGAAGAATTAATATCAAACTTAAACCATATATTTTTATAACGAACCTGGAACTTAATACTCTTCCATCCCTCAGGAAGATTGGGTTTTATACAGATTCTATCTTCCAGAACATCCAGCCCTGCGAAGACTCGAAGAAAAATGTTTATCGTAGCCCCCATTACCCCGGTATGAATACCTTCATTGGTAGATCCTCCCTGAATATCATGTATATCGCTTTCCATGGCAATGCTAAACAACTCCATAGTTTTTTCATTATCATTTAAAAGTGAGGTTATGCAGGAATGAACCGCTATGCTTAAAGTTGAACCATGAGATGTCCTGGGATAATAGTAATCAAAATTTTTCTTTAATATATTCTTACCAAATCTATATCCAAGCTGATTAAAAATAAACTTTAGCTCTTTCATATTTAATACATAAAAAAGCATCAGGACATCCGGCTGCTTTGATACTTTATATTCATCCGGTGATTTACCCTCCGCTTTGAGTATGCGGTCAATGCGGCAAACCTGGACACTTTTTTCCCTGTATTTATCCCAGTTCAATTCCTTTAATTTCATATATCCTTCAAACTGGTGAATAATACCGTTTTTGCTGATGGGGACAGTCATTTTATGGATAATATCCCGCCAGCGCGACAGCTCTTTTCCGTCTATTCCTGTTTTTAGAAGAAGCGCCCTGCTCGCCTCCTTTGAAAGCAGATGGTCCAGTGTCAGTAATGCTTTCTCAATAACCCACACGGCCATTATATTTGTATAGGCATTATTATTTAATCCTCCCTCTTCAGAATCAGGGTATTTTTCATGATACTCATCCGGTCCCATAACCCCTTTTATCTCATACCGCTTCGTTTTTTTATTGTACTGCGTAATACTTGACAGGAAACAGGCAACTTCAACGATTATCTCGGCCCCGTAGCATTCAAGAAAATCTATATCCCCGGTACTGTAATAATATGACCATGCATTATAGGCCACCGCAATTGATACATGCCGCTGTTTGAAGCTGTAATCAGGCCCCCAGGTCCCCGATAACGGATTCAAGTGAATTGCCTGGGTAGTTTCCTCACCCGTAGATGCCGACTGCCAGGGGAACATAGCCCCCTTATGACCATACATGGCAGCATAGGCCTTTGCTGCTTCCAGTCTCCGGTACCTATACATCAAAAAAGCCCGCGTAATTTCGGGTGCATGCAAATTAAAGAAAGGGAAAATATAAAGTTCATCCCAGAAAATATGTCCCCTATAAGCTTCGCCATGAAGACCCCTTGCAGGCATACCGGCGTCTATATCCTCATTATGAGTGGATGCAGATTGCAGCAGATGGAAGATATGCATGCGCAGGACATTCTGCATAAAATCATCCCCTGTAACTTCTATATCAAATCGTGACCATATCGCTTTCCACTTTGCCTTATGGTCCCTGCTTACCTGATTAAAATTTTCAATCTGGCTGACTTTTTCAATTGCTTTCTTAAGGTCGTCGGGAACACCCTGGTCCCTGGATGTATATATTGAAAGCAGTTTCTCAACATTATAATGATGACCTTTTTTAGCGTTAAATGAGAATTCATGAGAACAATATGATTTATCATTTTTGATTACCTTAAACTTAGGGTATTTCTGAACGTTATCCTCATAGAAAAGTGTTCGTATTGATTCACTTATCCGGATTTTCCCCTGTGTCGTTCTGGATTGCTGATATAAACCATCTTTTCCAAACTTACCGGCACTCAATGCTTTCAGATGTTTATTATTCAATTCTTTATAACGTTCTATTCCTTCGTTTTTAATCTCTCCATCTATTCCGCTTCTAACCATAATTTTTCCCGAATAATTTTCAGGAGTAAAAGTGTAGCAAAAACTTCCAATATGGGGATCTGCCATAGATACTATACGTTTATGCCTTACGAATGTAATATGTCCCCTGTTATCTTTAAAACGAAACCGCCTGGTAAGTATTCCATTATTCATATTGAGTTCTACCCTGTAGTCCATTATTTTGGATTCAAGATAGCTGAACCAGGGCCCATCATTGATTTTATAATTAAAAACAAGCCAGTTGGGACAATTAACCAGATCCTCATTATAAATGGTTTTTCCAAAAATCTTTGTGGGAAGCTTATTATATACTCCGGTTATATATGTTCCCGGATAATGTATTTCAGAGGCATGCGATTCACATGCAGCCCCCCGTGTTCCGAAATACCCGTTACCAAGCGTAGTTAACGCTTCCCTCAACGGTTCGTTTCCAGGTATGAAATTCCTATAAGTCAGTTTCCATGTATTCATAAAGCTAACTCCACAAAATATAATAATATATTTTTAACTTCATCAACTGTTCTAACATAATATTTTGCCTTTGTCGGGCGTATCTTTCCTGCCACCAGAATACCAAAACCCTTATACTCCAGTACAGCAAAAGCATCTTCGTCCGTTATATCATCACCTATATAAACAGCCAGGTTCCTCCCCGGGTCATATTTAAGTTTGTCCAGTATCCATTCAACAGCCTTCCCTTTATTCCAGTCAAGGTCGGGTCTTATGTCAAGTACCTTTTTCCCTTCCGTTACTTTTAATCCCGGATATTTTGAAACTGTTTCTTTGATAATCCTTTTGAATTTATCTATATTCTCATCTGCCACCAGGCGGTAATGGCAGGAAACCGTATATTTCACATCCTCTATTAAAGAACCCTCAATATTTTCTGTAAGCTTCCTTACCTCTTCCCGCGCTCTATCCTTAACGCCTCTCAGATGCTGCGCTTTTTCATTTATAATTAATCTTCCATCAGGTTTCGCAATTTCAAAACCATGACTCCCCGCATAATAAATGTTATCAACACCTACTTTTGAACTGACATCATCCGTTGCCCTGCCGCTTATAATAGAAACCGTATATCTATCAACAAGCTTAAGAAGGACTTCTTTCATATCAGCATGTAAAACTGCAAGGTCCGGAGTTTCCACAATAGGAGTTAACGTACCGTCATAGTCCAGAAAAATAAAGACTTCCTTACCGTAGAAGAGCTTTTTTATCTTTTCTTTTTCTTTAAAAAAATTAATTATTTCTTTGCCCATAATACTTTTTATTTTTTTATTTTACCTTTATACTGCCTGAACCATTCATCAATATGTTGGGCGGTAACTCCCTTAAAGCTTTTCAGCACAACATCCGCTCCATTTTCCAGTAATTCTGAGGCATTGTCCCCGCGCGCTACCCCAATTACCAGACCAAACTTGCCATTTTTACCGGCCTGGACACCCGATACTGCATCTTCAACTATAACTGAATCCCCGGGTACAGCTCCCAGGTTCTCGGCCGCTTTTACAAAAATATCACCTTCCGGTTTTCCCTTTAAGCCGAATTTTTCAGAAACAACCCCGTCTACACGTGTTTCAAAATAATTCTCTATTCCGGCTGACTTAAGAATAGATTTACAGTTTTTACTGGAAGAGGCCACTCCGACACGTATGCCGCTGGTTCTTAAATCTTTGATTAAGGTAATTGTGGATTCAAAGACTTCCACACCTTCTTTTTGTATTACCTTTAGAAATACTTTATTCTTCCTGTTACTTAAGCCGCAGATAGTTTCCATATCTGCCGTATCTGAGGGGCTGCCTTCAGGTATCCTGATATTACGTGATTCCAAAAAAGAAAGGGTACCTTCACAGCGGGGCTTTCCATCTACATAGGACAGGTAATCATTCTCATAAGAAAACTTTTTATACTTACAATTTTTTTCCTGTCCCTTTTTTTCCAGAAACCTGTCAAAAACAATTTTCCAGGCCTTTGCATGAATTTTAGCAGTTCTGGTTATGACTCCATCAAGGTCAAAAATTATTGCTGTAAATGCATAACCATGGGGCATATATCATCCTTCTGGTTTTTACTCCAACAATTATAAAAATTACAAATAACTTCTCAATAGTTACTGAACCAGTCTATCCCATATCTTCCATTATCGCCTGCAGGTCTTCTTCATGCTCTATTTCATCTTCCAGTATATCAAGAACCATCTTGTATGTAACTACATCCTTATCTTTTACGACCTCAAGCAGTTTGTTATAAACATCAATAGCACACTGCTCGCCTTCTATATTCTGCTGGATTATAGCTTTTACTGATGTGTCCTCCGGAGCATCATAGCCGCAATTAGATACTTTGTACCAGTCTTCCGGCTTTAAAACCGGTGTGCCGCCCAGGGTTATTATTCTTCCAGCAATCATCTCTGCATGCGCAAGTTCCTCGTTCGCATGCTCTACAAGTTCTCTTTCTGCGGCGCCTCTAAGCTGGCCGGTCACTACCTTTGCGCCAATCCAGTACTGATAGTACGCAAGCCATTCATCCGCATATGCTTTATTTAGCAATTCAATAATTTCACTTACATCCATCTTTATTATGCCCTTGCCTTTTGTTCCCATTTGTCTTTCCTTTCTACTATAGATTTAAATTTATCTGTTTTTTTACCCTGCAAATACGCCAGTCTTCCTGTTTAAACTATTTTATTCAAAATAATATACTCCCACAGCATTGTCAATAATAAACATTAAAATATTATAAATCAGCATTAATAAAATTTATTTAAATCCTGGTTTACAGTATTTTATAAAAGGCATTTCAAAATTTAATTTCTACTAATTTATTTAAATCTTACTTTTATTTTTAAAAATATCATATAATTATTAGAGATTTTAAAATAATTTTATTATAATCGAAATAGTTTAATAATAGCCTGGTCCGGTTACAAACAGATTCAAATGCCCGGCATAAAATTGTCTTTATAAAAGTTATTAGTATTAAATGAAGTCATATAAATTACGGCCAAAACCTGTTAAGGAGTAAAAACATGATGGAAAAATTAATAAAAAAATGGTGGTTTTATGTAATTGCTCTAATAATTGCATTTATCCCGCCAATTACGCAGGAAGCAGCTTCATATGAAAAGACCACACTTATAATCAAAGAAGTTTTGCAAAACCCGCTCGCATATAAGATAGAATTGTTGTATCCGCTTACAAAAATAATACTAATTCTAATGGTACTCGGCCCGATTATATTTAAAAATAAATTTAGGAGAA
This sequence comes from Actinomycetota bacterium, assembly GCA_034660395.1. Taxonomy (GTDB): domain Bacteria; phylum Actinomycetota; class Humimicrobiia; order Humimicrobiales; family Humimicrobiaceae; genus JAQVEM01. The sequence continues at coordinate 8,751 of JAYEJA010000084.1, read as the reverse complement.
TATTCCCATCGCTTTTTATCTTATTGATGCTTGGTGTCGCAATCTTTCAAAATATCTCACTGGAGACCCGGTTCGGCTATGTAATACTGCTGGGGAACATTTTAATACAGGCGCTGGTTATAATTTCCTGGATTTATGAAATTAAAATACAAAAAAATGATTTTTCCAAGTTTCAATTCAACTGGTGGAAAATATTATGCCTGGCCTTGGGTCTTTTCGCTTTCTGGATGCCTGCCAGAGATGGTATGATGCATTTTTCCATTAGTGACCTGATAATGAATGAAGCCGGGTTGACCTATTGTATGATAACGCCCGTAGCCCTTGCGATAATGCTTCTTTATTTTCCCAATATTAACAAAGTGACATTTAGAATTACATCATTTGTCGGATTATATTTCGGGGTAATGAATTTGATTACATGGTTCCTGCTCGATAAAGAGTTCTGGTGGATGGGAGTTCTGCATTTTCCATTATTCATAGTCAGCCTTATAGGAGTGATTGTATCTAAATCAATAAAATCTTAAACTCCAGCCATTAAAAACTTAGGGGTTGGTTCGCAGCATTTTTTGGTCTGTCTATTTAAAGAATACCTCTGGTATTATAAAAGACTTATAAAATCTTCTTAAACTCTTTTAGAGGTTTTATGAATCCTAATTTATTTCTACTCTGAAGTATTTTCTTATCCCCGGTTAAAAGTTGTGTACTGTAAAAATTTGCAACTGCGACATAAAGAGAGTCATAAATAGTCAGATTGAAATCACGTGCAACTTTTATCGCTTCGTTCAATATGAAATGATCGGGGGAGACTACTTTTAAATTCATTTTTTGAAGCGCTTCCTCCATTATAAGAATATCTTCAGTAGCGAATGTGGACCTGGTAATAAAAGCATTAATTATTTCTAAAAAAAATAAATCCGGCACTATAATTTCTAATTTACTTAATATTTTTTGCTTCTGTATCTCCAGCGCGATTTCAACATCTTCTTCATTCTTTTCATTAAACCACTTAACCCCAACCGAAGCATCCAGAACTATTTCCATTTTTACTTTCCTTTTTCCCTGAATTCCCTTATTACTTCAGCACCGTTTTTTTTACCGGTAAAACCACTGCCTTTTTTTCGCAGCTTTTCCATCGTTTTTTCTGCCCATTTCATTTCTTTTCTTTTCTTATCCAATTCCCTTTCGTTTTTAACACCGGTAATATATTTAGAAGCAGCTTCGCGTATAAGCAGCGACTTACTAATATTTTCACTTGCACAGAACTGGTTTATTTCCTTTAGATTTTTTTCAGGAATTGTTATATTTATTTTTTTTGAGGTCATTTATACCCACCTATAATAAGTATAATCAATATAGATTATTAGTCAATATAAATAAGAGGATATGATAAAAATTTGCCCCTGTTTATAAGGTCTCGGTCGGGTCTGATGCATTATTTTCTCTAATTTCAGGTATTAGCTAATTGAATTTTATCTTCAGTATAATTTTAATATGGAAGTTAATAGAAAAAATATTGGTGAAGTTATTGGAGTTAGCCTGTAAGCCGGGAACTGTACCAATTACCATTATCCTTACCGCTATCCGACCAGTCTTGTCTATCTAAGTGTTTTCACTACTTTATAGTAACTCCAGCAGTTCCCTCAAAAGAGGTACCATCTTTAAGCGTTCCCGTAATCGATACATCATAATCACTGCCTGCAACTTCATCAGGAAGTGTGCCAATTGCTTCAAACATATTAAATCTAACCATCATCCTGGGAAGCTTAAATCCTCTGCGCTCATACCACTCCCTAAACTCTTCATTTTCCCATAGATTTTGATCTATCGGGGGGCCTAATATAATTGCAAGCCTTTCTTTACTGCCAGAACCCCAGGGCTGGGGAGAAAGTATATTATTTAGCTTAATTGTCTCCGGAACTATTTCAGTTACAATAATAGTATTACCCTGCAAGTCTTTTAGATCACTTATGGTACATAGAACACTAACTCTGCTGGCAAAACTCTCAATAATCTTACTTTTATCTTTATGTTCCTTTACCCACTCGTACCATTTAAGACTCCACCTGCCAGGCATAAGTCTTATAGATGCAGTTGCGGTAGTTTCCGGGTATTTAAGGGCCTGTACCTTTAAAGTTCTGCTAAACGACCCGCCGCCGGCAAGTTCACCGGTGATAGTTATAAGGCACTCTGCTCCCGGCCATACACTTTGCAGGGTATTTATAGCTTCAAAGCTGTCAAACTCTACTTTAAGGACTCCCCCCAAAAACCCTTCTTTTTCGTTAATAACTTCGCCTTCTCCGGTTACAGTAATCTGGTTATTCATTTTTATGGTATCTACCTTTATCTGGGATACATCATAACCGGCAAGGTTTCCAAGGTAACATGTAACTACACCGTAAGAGGACTCATTTTTCCAGCTATAATCCCACTTTTCAGGGTCAAATTTTACTGTAATCGGGATATCATTTGCATCATCATAACTTATGTCCTCAAATGCCCGGGTAACTCTCTGTATATCTACACCTTCAAGCTCCAGAAGGGCTTCCACTGCTGATACTCTGATTACAGGACGTACTGAGAAATATAATTCCCTTTCTTCCCGGGTTATATCCGGAGGGGCTGGCGGCCACATCTCTTCGCTATTTTCCGCAAACTTAAAAACTGTCTCAACTGCTTCAGTCTCGCCACTTTCCAGAATTACCTTAAAGCCATCAACAAATCTTGGTCCACTTTCATCTGCAAGCTGCTGGTATTTTATAGCAGAGGTTATAAGCTCAGGGTCTTTTAGCTCAATTATAAGACCGGCAAGAAAAGCATGTACAATCTCTTCATTATTAAAGGGGGAGCTTATAAACTCATTATATATCTCTTCCAGAGACTCTTCATCAAATGTCCAGTAAGCACGCTGGTACAGGCCCATTACATACGAAACCATTTCATTAACCTTCTGTTTTGAAGTTTCACCTGCAACCTTTAGAAGTGCCTGGGCGGTTTCAAGCTGATGGATACTGCCATTATTTTGTTCCTGTTCAAAATATCCCAGAATAGCAGGTTCCGCTTCGGGATCGCCAATCATTGCCAGAGCCCTTATTATGGCAAGACTCTGTGCAAAGTTCTCCGCGCTTTCCAACCTTTCTAAAAGCACAGGGGTTGCGCTTTTATCTCCAATTTTCCCTAATGCCTCTACTGCTATCCAGGAGAACCTGCTCTGCAGCTTCTCAATTAGTACCGGAACAGCCGGACTGCCGAGCTCCGCCAGCAGGTCAGATTTTTCCGGATCGCCTATTGCACGATACCCAGTTAAAATTTCTTCTACACTTTCTTCTATATCTTCACCCCGGGCAAATAAATTAGAATTTATGGGTGTAAAAATTATAAAAAGTACAAGCAGTGCTGAGAAGAATATTAATAATTTTTTCATATGTTTACCTCTTAATTTATTTTTTAAAAATCTAAGATGAAGAAAGAACAATAACAAACCAAGGGCATAATACTACATAACATAAGTGACCATATATCAACCCCAGGCATGAGCGTACTATAATTTTCCAACTTATTGTTTTACCCCATACTCCATATACTCCTGAAGATATTGCAATAATAGAAACCAATATAAAAAACCAACCGTATGGAAGAAACCAACCCCATCTATAAGGATTATCCTCAATAAATAAAAATATTATTATTAGAGTAATTATAAACAAAGAAGACAATATTGCACTTCCAAGTGAAACCCATGAAAAGATATTTTTTATTTTCTCTCTTTTATTTATTTCCATATTTATATAATTTTATTTTTTATAATTATTTTATAGTTTCCATTACTTCTTTTAATCTATGTGTCTGAAGCGCTATATCATTAATATTATAAATTAAGCATGTCTTAATATCTCCTGTCTTTTAAAGTACAAAACTTATTCAATCCCTTGCTAATCAAGAAGAAAAAGCCATGTGGGCCAGAATAATCCATAACATAAATGACCTAATATAACCCCTATACATGAGAGTATCTTAACGACTTTAATTGTCTTGCCCCATAATCCGTATACCCCTGAATATATTGCTATAATAGAAACTGGAAAAGAAAAAAACAGAGCAGGCATTTCAAAAGTCATGTTTAATAATAAAGATAATATTCCGCATTCAAGGGAAATCCATGAAAAAATAATTTTTGCTCTATCTCTTTTAGTCATTTTTAATTCTTAAAAATCTAATTTAATAATTATCAAAGGAAATATTAATCCATAACATAAATGGCCTAATATTAATCCAATATATGAACGTATTTTAATACCTCTCCTCGTATCACCCCATACTCCATATATCCCTGAAGATATTGCAATAATAGAAATAATTAAAAAGACTATACCATATGGAAGAAACCAATCCCATTTTAACTTACATGCAATATATATAAATATATGTAAAAAATTCTTAGGCGACCAATCAGATAATCTTTTGCTAATAACATTAAAAATGCCAAGTGTTGATATAAATACAAATAAAAAAGATGATACACTGCTTCCAATTGAAATCCATGAAAATATATTTTTTAGTTTTTCTCTTCTGTTCATTGTTATATTTTATAATATTTATTTTTTACAATTATTCTATCACTTCCGTTACTTTTTTTAATCTAAGTATCTGCAGCACCCCCTCAATTGAGGTTGAAAATTTAATTTACTCATATTCTTTTTATATTATTTCTATATTGAGTCTCTCTAACTGTTAGTTTTTTTACTATTCAAGCATAAGGTTAAAAAAGATCCAAAACACTTCCCAATATAAAAGACCTAATATCAATCCTATTGAAGAGTGAATCCTTGCATTCTTATTTAGATTATTATATACTCCGTAAAATCCTGAAAATATTGCAATAATAGAAATCGACAAGAAAAAAACAATCAAAAAACCACCAATATAATCGGGATAAATATTATACCTAATAGCAGCTATCATATAAAATAGAAATATAAGAGAAGATATACCACTTAATAGCGAAATCCACGAAAAAATAATTTTTGATTTTTCTCTTTTATTCATTGTTATATTTATGAAGCTTTATTTCTCATAATTAATATATCTTAGTGTTCCTTCCATTATGCTAAGAACCAAATTACTATATAACACTATTTATTTTACTTTCAGTACCAAGGTTTCCCTCTTTAGTTAATTTCTTATCGATAAATACTAAGAAAAGAAAAGAACATAAGTGCTGGATATAAAAAACTCAGTGTAAACCCCAAATATGAGCGTAATATAATATTGCTATTTACTACCCCACCTAAAACTCCGTAAATTCCTGAAAATATTGCAAAAATAGAAATCGACCAAAAAAATATACCTAAAAACTCCATAGGTCCCCACTCCAATAATCTTGGACTAATAATGTAGAAAGCAGCAAGTGTTATTAACAATATAAATAAAAAAGATATTATTCCACATACGAATGAAATCCATGAAAAAATATTTTTTTGTTTTTCTCTTCTATTCATTGTTATATTTTATAATATTTATTTTTTACAATTATTCTATCACTTCTGTAACTTCTTTCGATCTCATTATTTTAAATACCTCCTCAGTTAAAACAATAAACTCAATATATTCCAATGCCTGCTCTTTTGTTTCTAACCAAAAATATCTTCTTACTCCTTCTACAATCATACCCAGATAAGATTCATTTAATCCTGGATCACTTAAGTACATTACAGTTTCAGCGTTTGTATCGTGAAATGATACAATTAGTTGATATTCTCCTTTATTTTTAATACAACCTATAACTTCACTTATAAGTTTATACCTAACCCACCACACAGGCGACACCCATGATTCTCCACCATCTCCACTTAACACATCTCTATATATCATTTTTAAACCTTCATTATTGTCAAGGACATCTTTGACTGCCTGACTCTTATAAGCATCCAGTACTTTCTGATTGTGTAACCAGTAAGGCGGCCTGACAAATTCCGGAACTTGTCCCGTAATAGATTTTATCCTTAATATTGCTGCTATTAAATCACTTTCAAGAGCACTCTCTCCATCTGCAATACCATCTCTATCCACATCGTAGGCATCCTGTATTACCCGGATTATATGATTCTGCCACAACCAATGTTCACCCGCTCCGCCAGTATGTACTCCTATAATATGGCCTTCATCATCCTCTATCTCTATTAATTCCTCTCCTATTGAACTGCCGCCATACTGGGGATCATGTGTCTGCACAAAGAACGCAGCTTTAATTTCATTCTGGATATCGTTATAATCCAAATCATCAATAATATTCTCTGTAGTATTTAACCCGCTTCCCAATGTGTGTAGTCCGTCCGGACCATCATCAAAGGTTAAAACTATCTGAACCGGTATAATAAAATTCAGCTCTACCGGCTCTGCATCTGCGTAGCCTTCTTTTTCGGCATTAAAGGTAATATAATATTTTCCTGCCCTGTTGGTACTGGTAAAAGGATCTTCACATTCATAAAGACCCTGTATTGTTTCCGATTCCATAAGCTGAATAGTCTCTGTTGGATTATCAGAAAGATTATCCGGTGTATTATCAGGTATTATTATTTCTACAGTAGTAACTACTTCTGATACCTTCTCCCCGCTTTCATCTAAAACCTTACAACTTAAACTTACTTCTTCATTAAGGCTATATTTTTCTTTATCTGTCCTTGCCTGGTCAATTACAAGGAGTTCTTCCTCCTGCCCAACATTAACAATCAATTCAGTAGAGTTAACCAGTCCATCGTCGTCAGTTACAGTCAAGGTTACCGTATATTCTTCTTCCTGGCTATAGGCATGGGTAACCTCTACTCCTTCGGCAGTATCTCCATCGCCAAAATTCCACCCGTATTTTACTATCCCTCCATCAAGGTCAAAGGAATCAGAGCCATCAAAGGTTACTTCTTCCTCTGCTAAAGGGCCTGAAGGGTAATAGGTGGCTACAGGTATCGGGGGATATGGCTCTCCCTCTTTAAAAGCAAACCATCTGCCGCTTCCAAGGGTATAATTATAGACCGGGTCACCCCATGAACCTGCTATATCCCAGTTCCCCCGTGCAAATGAAGGCGAGACCGCAGCTCCTTCAAAACTATAACTTGAGACATACATCTCTTCATAAAATTTGACACTGGCAGTTATTATAAAATTTCCCTCCCCATCAGTTTCTATACTGCATGAAGTTACAGGGAATACAAAATCGGTAACCTCTATTTCTTTACCGCCACCGGTTACCTCAAGCAATAGTTCGCTATATATTTCTTCGGTGCCGCTGAAAATAACTTTCCACATATCACCATCTTCAAATTCCACACCGCCAGGATTAGATAGATGGACGACTATAGTAGTTTCCTGATTGGTTTCCTGTGCCTGAAGGTTAGAAGCTGGATATAACAGAATTACGGCTATTGTAAGTAACGTAAAAATCTTAAGTAAATTATAAGATTTTTTCGTTTTAACCATTGGTTTCATACCAATTTATATAAGTTAGATATTGTATTTATATATAACATATCTTTTTTAAATAAGTCAAGTATTGATATATTAAATAATACAGTATATAAAAATTCTTAAACCCTTAATTAATTGCAAAATTAATATTAAATACTACATTTATATATTAATTAAATAATAGTTTCTTGATTAGAAAATTTATCGCTTGAAAAATTCTCTTACTAAATAGAAAAAATATTGGTGAAATAATTGGAGTTAGCCTGTAAGCCGAGAACTATCTAGAATAGGATATAATTTCTTAATTTGTATTGCAAAAAGAGAATAATAAGGACATGAGAAATTATATCGATAGCTTTCTTATCTACATGAAAACTGAAAAAATGGCCTCCCCTTCTACAATTTACGGCTACAGAAAAGAGGTCGGAAAATTCATTGATTATATAACCGACAATACAGATATTCTTGATATAAACTTAATTAGTACAAGTACCGTAAGGCTCTATGTGCCAACATAGATGTCGCCTCTAGTGAAGAGAAAAGAGGAGGAAGACAATGCCATATTCAAGATCAGTTAAGGTGGGCATCTTAAAGAAGGTTCTGCCACCGGAGAGAAGAAGTATTACAAGCGTAAGTGATGAGACAGGTATTTCTGAACAGACAATTAGAAACTGGATAAAAGCAGCCAACTCTGGTAGCTTAGACGAGAAGGCAGGTGAAAAGAGTCCCCGCAACTTAAGCAGTATTGAAAAATATCAACTTCTGATGGAATCAAAAAAGATACCAAAAGAAGAGCTTGGAGAGTTCTTAAGGAAGCGGGGTCTTCACAGCCAGCATCTGACACTATGGGACCAGGAGTTTACAGAGATGGTAAAAGACAATGGGAAGAAAGAAAAAAAGAAGGTAAGAAATCTTCAGAAAGAAATAAAGGATCTAAAAAAAGAGGTACGCAGAAAAGATAAAGCACTTGCAGAAACTGCAGCGCTACTTGTTTTAAAAAAAAGCTAAATGTGCTTATGGGGGACAGAGAGGGCGACTGATACTGAAAGATCATAAGGCAGAGGTCGTAAGCCTTATTGAAGAAGCACATGACAGCGGAGCAAGATACGCAAAGGCATGCGAGGTAGTTGAAATATCAGTAAGGACTTTGCAGAGATGGAAAAGGCTGGGTATGGAAGATAAAAGAAAAGGATCACATAAGGTAGTTGTAAGAAAGATTGCCTCTGAAAAGGTAGAAGAGCTTGTAGAAGTAGCCAATTCGGCCAAATACTGCGATATGAGCCCGTATGAGATGGT
>JAYEJA010000083.1:0-12643 GCA_034660395.1 Actinomycetota bacterium | reverse complement strand
TACTGAATGAAAAAGAAATTTATAATATGCTTGGTCTTGAGTACATACCTCCTGAATTAAGGGAAGGGAGAGATGAAGTGGAGATGGCGGAAAAAAATTTATTGCCTTCCCTCATGACCCTGGGCGATATAAAAGGTGACCTTCATGTTCATTCCAGGTGGAGTGACGGCGCTCTGGAAATTGGGGATATGGCTGAGAGGATAAAGAAATTTAAATACGAGTATCTTGCAATCACAGATCACTCGGTAAGCAATTATTACGGCAGAGGTCTGTCAAATGAAAGGGTTATGGAAAAGATCGAATACATAGATAAATTAAAATCCAGGTATAAGGATTTTCGTATCCTGATGGGTTCAGAGATAGATATAAAAGGAATTGGAAAACTTGACTATCCTGAAAGTATAATTAAAAAGATGGATATAGCAATTGGTTCATTGCACTCTTCTTTTCTGAATTCCAAAAATGAAAATACCACCAGGGTAATAGGCGCGATTGAAAATAAATATATTGATTTTATAGGTCATCCGACAGGTGCTGTGCTTGGTAGCAGGGCTCCTTACTCAATTGATATAGATAGCGTAATTGAGGCTGCCGCCGGAAACGGTAAAGCCCTGGAGATAAACTCATATTACATGAGGATGGACCTGAATGAAAAAAATGCAGAAAAGGCAGCCGGAAGGGGAGTTAAGCTTGTTATAAATACGGATACGCATCGCCCCATTAATATGGATATGATTACACTGGGAGTGGATATAGCAAGGAGGGCCGGACTTGAGAAAAAAGATATTTTAAATACGCTCTCACTGGATGAATTAATGGAATGGAAGGAAAAAAGAAATTAAAATTTTCTGCCTGTAATGTCTGTTAACGGTCTTATTCATCTTGCCGTGTTTTGTTATTCGTGTTTTTGTTCTTATTATTGTAATATTTAAAGACTTTTTTATCTTTGAAATCCGGCATGAAAAGGTCTTCATTGTCATTAAGAGATAAATAATCCTGCGTCCATCCGTAATTAAAGCCTTTTTTTTCTGCATATTTTACTACATCCAGGTATTCTTTTGCCGTAATTGTCCTGTTTAGTTCAGGATATCTGGATGCTTTGTAAGCAGGGTGGTACTGGGCCATAATGCTTAAATATACGTCAGTGGATAATTCGTTTTTAATAAAATCAAGCGTACTTTTTATGCCGCCGATATTTTCAGGAATAACCAGAAGTCTTATTAGAAGGCCTCTTACGGCTACTCCATTTTTATCCAGCTTTAGACCGCCGACCTGCCTGTACATCTCTTTGACTGATTGGCGGTTGTAACGGGTATATTCCTTAATATGAGAGTATTTTTTTGCTTTTTCGTCATCGCTGTAACGCATATCAGGCATATAAATGTCAATTTTTCCTTCAAGCATCTTTATGATTTCAGGACTGTCATATCCGCCGGTGTTATAAACTGTAGGAATCAAAAGACCTTTCTCCCTGGCATCATACAATGCTTTTATTATCCGGGGGATCCAGATAGTTGGCGAAACCAGGTTGATATTATGGCAGCCGGAGCTTTCCAGGCCGAGCATGGTTTTGGTGAGTTTTGCAATACTGTATTCTGTACCTTCAAATTCCTGGCTTATCTGGAAGTTCTGGCAATAGACACACCTTATGTTACAGTATGAGAAAAAGATAGTGCCCGAACCCCTGCTTCCTGAAATAGGGGGCTCTTCTCCATGATGGGGAAGGGCGGCAGATATAGTAGGCCTGTAGCCGGCAAGACAGAACCCCTTTTCTCCACCTATCCTATTTACCCCGCATCTGTGGGGGCATATGGTACAGCTTTGAAGGTTTTTTTCCAGTAGTTCGGAAAGCCTTGATAACTTCATAATAATTTAAATAAAGATATGGTCTCGATTAAATGATGATAGCTTTAGGATATAACAGTTTTATTTTTTATTGAACGGCTTTTTTATTTCAGCAACTTTTAGTTTTTCATCGCCTGAAAGTCTTTTTATATAGCTGTAAGCTTTTTCAATGATTTCCGGATTATTTTTAAGTATTTTATCAATTTTATAAATCCTGTATTCCATAAAATATTCTGGCGGGATACCCAGTCCCCTGGAAATCAATTCAATGGTTGAAACAGGAGGGTGGCTTTTTCTTTTCTTAAGCTTGCTAAAATAACTGTAATTAAGATTTGTTCTACTGGTAAGACTTCTCAGCTTTATTTTTTTCTTTTTTATTATGTCGCTTAAAGCACTGCCAAATTGTTTATTGGAATACATCATATATACATTATATATTTAATATATTTAAAAAGTTATAACATTTTCACAATTCTAATATATTAAGGGCAGTTCTATAAGCTTTTTAGTCAATAATAAGTTGACAATTATATCAACATTAAGTATAAAGTAGGGAGCCGGAAGAGGTTAGAAAGAAATAATCTGATGAAACGAACCGATATTATATTGATGTATTATTAAGTTAATTATTATATAATTAAATGCATTAAAAAATGGTGATAGACTCATATAAATCCGGTAGCTTAAGTGGGTGATTGGAGTAGTTAAGAACAAACAGGGACCGAGCGCTAAAAAAAGTATGCGGGGGACAAAAAAAGAAGAAATATTTTTTAAGTCTCTGGTGGAAAATGCTCAGGACATAATATACAGGTGCAAAATTTTTCCTGAATTTGGATATGAGTACATAAGCCCATCGGTAAAAGCGAAACTTGGCTATAATCCGGAAGAATATTATGATGATTCTGAATTCGTGTACAAGATAATACATCCGGATTATATAAATATAGCCAGGGATATAAACAGCGGATGTTATGATTATTCAAAACCTGTGGAAATATGTTATATCCACAGGGATGGCAGGATACTATGGTATGAAGATACAATAACCCCCTTTTATGACAGTTTTGGTGAACTGGTTGCCATAGAGGGCATTCTTCATGATATTTCAGAAAGAAAAGAAATGGAAAAGCGGCTGTCTTATTTATCTTTTCATGACAGCCTTACAGATTTATATAACAGGGCGTATTTTGAGGAGGAGTTGAAGAGGCTGGATACTGAAAGGCAGATACCGTCAAGTATTATTATGGGGGACATAAACGGGTTAAAAATAATAAATGATGCTTTTGGACATAAAGAAGGGGATGAGATACTTAAAAATTGTGCGGAAGTGCTGAGGAAATGCTGCAGGGTGGAAGATATAATTGCAAGATGGGGAGGAGATGAGTTCTCGATACTTCTTCCCGGTACAAACAGTGAAGTAGCGCTGGAGGTTGCAAAGAGAATCAAGGAAAATTCTACGAGGACCACAAAGGCAAGAATACCACTGAGCATATCCCCCTTGGAGTATCTACAAGGAAGAAAATAGATGAAAAGTTCTCTAAAATCATAAAAGAAGCAGAAGACCATATGTACAGGCAGAAGCTTACTGAAGCAAAAAGCATTATAGGTTTAATAATCTCATCTATTGAAAAAACCCTGTTTGAAAAGAGCATTAAGAGCGAGAAGCATACGAAGAAGATAAGGGAAATGGCTGTAAAGCTTGGGGAGTCCGTCGGTCTTTCGTCTTCCGATATGGAGGAATTATCTCTTCTGGCAACGATACATGATATAGGCAAGGTGGCGATTCTTGATATCATACTGAATAAAAAGGAGAACCTCAGTAAAAAGGAATGGGACACCATAAAGCGTCACCCCGAAATAGGCTACCGGATCGCACTTTCCTCAAAACAGCTTTCAAGTATAGCCGGGTATATATTAACAGTTCATGAGTGGTGGAACGGAAAGGGCTACCCGCAGGGCCTGGAAGGGGAAGACATTCCTGTTCTTTCCCGGATAATAGCAATAACCGATGCTTATGAAGTCATGATAACCGGGCGGCCGTATAAGAAAGCAATGAGTAAAAAAGAAGCGATAGATGAACTTAAAAGAAGCAGAAGTACGCAATTTGACCCCCGCCTGGTAGATAAATTTATAGAGATTTTAAATAGCAATAAGGGCTATTGAATTAAAGATAATTTTAAATAAATTTTTAAAATTATGAAAAACAGAAATCCTTATTTTGATATTTCCTTATAGGTCTATATGTGTTCTTTTAACATTCTCTCCTGTGGAAATTTTTTTTAATTTACTTCACGCAATTTACTTGAAATACTATCCGCGACTCTTAGTCTGTAAAAGTAGCTATTTTTTCTTCAGGGAAAGAAGCCATAGGGGCTTATCCGGACAAATTAAAGTGCTTTTTAAAAAAACTTTAAAAAGTGACTTGACAAAGTTTGAGTAATGTATTATAAGTTAATTAACAACAAAAAATAATTAAACTTAATATTAAATTGAACTTGGTTTAATAATGAAATCGGGGAGGGTTTAAATGCAAGAAAAAATAAAAGTATTGCTGGTTGGTGAGACATGGTTTGTACTTAAAATGCATATCAAGGGATTTGATATGGTTCACCTTGGCGGGTATGAAGATTTTGGAGTCTGGTTCCTTAAAGAGATGTCAAGGTTTGAAGATATAGAAATAGAGCATATGCCGAATCATGTTGCATTAACTTCTTTCCCGAGAACAATTGAAGAAATGAATAAATACGATGTAGTTATTACAAGTGACTGCGGAAAAAATACTCTTCAGTTATATCCTGAAATATTTAAAGTTCCGATGGGTCCAGATAGGCTTGAGACTGTCAGGGAATATGTCGAAAAAGGAAAATCATATATCATGATAGGAGGATGGGCTTCTTTTCAGGGGGAAAAGGCAACTGCGGGCTATCATGGAACTCCGATAGAAGAAATACTCCCGGTAGAAATTAGCCCTAATGACGACCGCGAAGAAAAGCCGCAGGGCTGTACCCCCAGCGTTATAAAAGAAAGCCATCCCATATTTAAAAATGTAGATAAGAAGTGGCCGGCATTCCTGGGTTACAATAAAGTAACTGCTAAGAAAGATGCAGATTTGCTGGCTGAAATAAATGGAGATCCCTTTATTGTTACCGGTAATTATGGAAAAGGCAAGACAATGGCTTTTACATCTGATTTCTCAAAACACTGGGGTACCGCATTTATCGACTGGGATTCATATGGTGATTTCTGGCACAATGTATTTATGTGGCTTACGGGGAAAATATAAAAACCGTGGGTTATGCCAAAAAATGGAACAAAGCAGAAAACTATTATGTAAATTATTTTCTTTAAAAGCCTGATATTAAAAATATATTTTTTCTGTTTGATGGAGATTTATGGAAGTACTTTTAAATAATAGAAATTTGATATTATTAAGGTTTTTCGGACTGTTATTTTAATTTTATATATATTGAATTTTAAACGGTGATTGGGGAGGATTATTCAAATCAAGGTAGTTTCACTAGGGTAGGAAAGGAGGTGCTTAACAGGTATAGAAAATAAATGTTTTATCAAAAGAGATGGGGTTTGTCTTTAGATTTACGTGAGCTAAAGCAAATCGGAAGATTATCAAATTATTTGAAGAGATAAGTGAAGGAGGGTAGACAATGAAGAGGTATTTTATTTTACTTCTGGCAGTGGTATTTGTTCTGTCAATGGTGTTTATGAGTATCGGCTGTAAAGATGGAGGCGAAGAAACTGATGGAGTAACAACTGATGCCGACGCTGATGTTACAGAAGAAAAAGTTGAAGGTGACCTGATTATTTACCACTGGTGGACTGCAGGTGGCGAAAAAGAAGCTATTGATGCTCTTTTTGATGCTTTTCTGGATAAATATCCAGATGTAAACATTGTTGAGAATCCAGTAGCTGGTGGTGGCGGAGATGTACTGAGAGCTCAGATTAAAACAATGATTATAGCAGGTGACCCGCCGGATACATTCCAAATAACTTATGGTACTGGAATGATAAAGTCATTTGTAAGTGTTCTTCAGCCGATTAATGATATACTGGCAGATTTCAATGTTCCGCAGGAAGTTCTGGATTGGGGGACCGTAGATGGAGACATGTATGGTGTTCCTATAAACGTTATGCAGAATAACAATCTCTGGTATAATATAAGTGTTGTTGAAGATGCAGGAGTCCAGATGCCTATAGAGTCAGTTGATGATTTGTATGCAGCATGCGAGAAAATAAAAGATGCTGGATATACACCAATTGCTGTAGGTTCCGGATCAGGACAGGATTTCTGGCTCGGCACACTTTTTGAAGCAATAGTATCTGGATTACCAGGTGGCCCTGATGAGCTGGTTAAACTTTACAATGGCGAAGTAAAAATATCAGAAAGTGAAGTTTTAAAGGATGGTCTTGAGGTTATGGCTAAGATGGTTAATGATGGATATATTAACTCGGACTATGGCGCCCTTACCTGGGACCAGGCAGGACAGCTACTTTCTACAGGTGAAGCAGCATTCTTTGTAATGGGAAACTGGACAAAGGGTCTTTTTGACGCAGCAGGCATAGGAGCAAATGAAGATTATGGATATCAGAGCTTCCCTGGAGCAACTGCATTTGTAGGCCATTCAGATTGCTTTGTTTGACCTGATGGTGTGGATAATATAGTAGCTACCAAATGGCTTGAGTTCCTTACTACAGCCGAAGCTGAAACAGCATTTTGTCCTATAAAAGGTGCTTCACCTCCAAGGATGGATGCACCTATTGAAGGGATTTATGATGATGTTTCAATAGAGATAATGGATAAGTTCAGGGATCCTAGTGTGACTAAAATCCAGTCACAGTTTGGCGGTCCACCGGAAGCATACCTATCATCATTCGGTACTGCTTTCAGCGAATTTATGCTCAATCCTGTAGTTAATGATGATACATTAGCCGGATTTGATAGTGCTTATAATGAAGTGTTCTCTGAATAGTGATAAGTGAGAAAAGGGAGAAGGTAGGCCTATATCCTCTATAGACCTACCTTCTCGGTAAAAAAGATTAGAAGGTAAGTAGATGAAAAGAAGATTAGAATTATTATTTTTCCTCATGCCTGCCCTGCTTCTGGTTGCTCTGTTTGTTTACGGATTTATAGGTTGGAGTTTCCAGACATCCCAGATGGATTGGAAAGATGTTGGCTATGCAGGGGATTACATAGGACTTGGAAATTATATAAAACTTTTTACGAATGATATTACATTCAGAACAACTATATTAAATACACTGGAGCTGAGTGCAATCTTTGTGGGAATTACAATTCCACTGGGGTTGTTGTTAGCGATATTGCTTGATTTTAAAATAGTTGCGAAGAAATTTTTCAGGGTAATATTTTTATTGCCTCTATCATTCTTATTTGTAGCATCTGCATCTATGTGGGTCTGGATGTTCTCGCCAAAGGTTGGAGTAATAAATTCACTTTTAAAGTTGGTTGGCCTCCAGTCTTATATTCAACCCTGGATTACTTCAAGTACCCAGTCTTTGTTGTGTATAGCTATAGTTTATATATGGCAGTTCTCAGGATTTTCTACACTGGTATATTATGCTGGAATAAGCGGGGTTTCCGAAGACATCAGGGAAGCAGCGCGAATAGATGGTGCAAATAAGTTCCAGGAATATTTTAAAATTGTCATACCTATGCAAAAACCTGCAACTTTGACAGTTCTTGTAATATTACTTATGTACTCCCTGAAAGTTTTTGATCTGGTATATTTGTTAACAGGCGGAGGACCGGGGAGGTCCTCGGAGGTGCTTTCTACTTTAATGTATGAAATCACGTTTAACAGGAATTTGTTTGGTCAGGGAGCATCTATAGGAATAGTGATGTTTGTCATTTCAATGATTATTATCTTGCCTTTCTTTGTTAGAAGGAGAGCAAGTTATTACGAATAGGAAATTATAAGTAGAAAGTTTTGTGAATGAAAGAAAAAGTTAATCAGGTAATAATAAAAATAATTATATATATAGTTCTTGTTATGGCTCTGGCTTTTTATATTTTCCCCATATATTCAGCCATAAATACTTCATTAAAAACTGATGAAGAGCTGATGTGGGGTCCTATTCAGCTTATAAAGGAGCCAACTTTTGCCAACTATGTAAAGGCTTTTAATATTATAAAAAGGCCGATGCTCAATACGGTTATTTTTACATTTCTGGCGACGCTTTTTTCTTCATTGCTGGGTGCTATGTCAGGCTTTGCTTTTTCAAAATTGGATTTTAAATTTAGTAATATAATACTTCTTTTTGTAGTAATGGGATTTTATATAGCACCTCAGTCAATCTTAATACCGCTTGTAAGATTCATGGGAACGACAGGATTATACAACACTTATGCGGGTCTTATTCTGGTACATACAGCTTATGGTATGCCCATTACCACATTGCTTTTTAAGAATTATTTCGATACACTGCCGACCCAGATAATAGAAAGTGCAAGAATAGATGGATGCAGTAACATAGGAGCTTTCTTCAGGGTTATTCTTCCCTTATCGTTCCCCGGTTTTGCAGTTGTGGCGGTATTTCAGTTTACAAACATATGGAATGAATTTTTATATGGCTTAACCCTTACCAGCGGAGTTGAGTCGATGCTCCTTACTGTAGCCATTGCAAATTTAAAGGGCACTACTGTAGCTGCATGGAATGTACAGATGGCAGGGGTTATGGTTTCAATAATTCCGGTGCTTCTGATGTATATCTTCTTTATGGAATTGATTGTTAAGGGACTGCTGGCGGGGTCCGTTAAAGGATAAACAAATCTGTAAAAACACCGATTGTCCAGCCGGAAATATAATAGATTCATCCGTAAACTGTTTGTTATTTTTTAAATGTAAGAATTTTTATAAAAGAAAAAAAGTATTCGGATATTTAAGACCATTTTGATGTTTTTTAGTTGTTTCATACTTTATAAAGATAGTTGATTAAGTTTTTGCAGTATGGTATTTTGTATGGATTAATTAATATATTATAGAGGTCAGGCCGTGTATCAAAAGCATATAAGAAATTACAACAGAAAGATAACACTTAACACCCTTATAAAAAACAAAAAGCTGACCAAAAAGCAGATTTCGGATAAAACAGGTCTGAGTTTGCAGACTATTAATAACATAATTAATGACCTGTCTTTAGAAGGTGTAGTTTCAGAGGAAGAGCTGGCTGATTCAACGGGAGGACGGAGGCCTGTAAACATAAGTCTTGTTGCCGGTTCAAGATGTACCTTTGGAGTAGATTTCCATTCAAGTTATGTGCGTATTGTCCTTACAAATTTAAAATCAAAAATTGTTGAGAATTTTACCATAAAAGTGCCCAATTCGGACTACAGGAAAGGGCATTTTAACAAGATTATGGATAAAGTTTATTCCAGTGTCGAAAAGATAATATACGAATGTAGTATCTCTGAAGATAAAATCCTGGGTATAGGTTATTCATTTCCTGGAATAGTTGATGAAAAAAGAAAATTACTCATATACTGTCCTAACCTGTTTATTAAAAATCTTGATTTTAGCAAATATGAAAACATGTTTAGTTTTCCATGCTATATGGGTAATGATGCCAACCTGGCAGCTTTTGCAGAATCCAAAATTGGGCTGGCTAAGAGTAAAAGAAATATGGTTTATGTTTATATAGTAGAAGGAGTGGGCTTCGGGATAATAATCAGGGGAAAACTGTATAAGGGCCATAATGAAAGAGCCGGAGAATTCGGCCATATGATTATAGAAAAGGATGGAAAGAAATGTATATGCGGTAAAAGGGGTTGCTGGAATGCGTATATTTCCATTGATGCCTTAATAGATTATTATAATAAGTCAGCCGGTAATAAAATTAAATCACTGGAAGAGTTTATGGAATTGTTAAAATTAAAAAATAACATGGCCAATAAAGCTCTGGATAAGTATTTAGACTATATGTCTATAGGTTTGATAAATTTAATAATGTCAGTAGACCCTTATTATATTATTATAGGCGGTAAAATTGCCAAGATTAGTAAAAAATATTTAATAAAGCCGTTAGAAGAAAAAATCCTTAAAGATAACCTTTTTATTAAGAAGGAAGATATTAACTTATTGTTATCCAGGCTTGGGGAGGATGCTTCAGTTCTGGGCGCTTCAATTCTTCCCTTAAAAGACTTTTTATATGTAGATAATTACATTTCTTAAGCAGCATTTCTTATTTATACTGGTTAAATATATTTAAAGATTACCGCGATGTAAACTGCCCCATATAATAATGGGGCTATTTTTATATATTTACATAATTGCATAAATTCATTACAATAATAATTGAAATATATGGAATAAGGATTCTACAAAGAATAACTTAATTGAAAAATAAAAAGGTAACAGATAAAGAATTTCTGCCGATTAATAAATGACCTGAGGATGAGCGCCTAAGAGAAAAGCTTCTAAAGTACGGCAGTCACCATCTGACAAACTGCGAGCTCCTCACCATACTCTTAAGAAGGGGAATTAATAATAAAAAGAGCTGCAGGTCAGCCATGGACCTTGCAAGGGATGTATTCTTGAAGTATAAAAGCTTAAATGAGTTATTAAATGTTTCAGCTGCGGAACTTGCCGAAATTAAAGGAATAGGTATGGCAAAGGCCTCTCAGATTATGGCTGCAATTGAGCTGGGAAGAAGGGCGGTCTCTGAAAAAAATGGAAATAATGTAAGTTTCAGGTGCAGCGAGGAAGTGGCAAACTATTATATACCCCTTCTTAAAGATTTAAAAAAGGAGCAGTTCAGGGTGCTGCTTCTGGATATAAAAAATAAAATGATAAAGGAGGTTTTAATATCCGAGGGGTCTCTTACTTCTTCGATAGTTCGCCTGGCGACACGACCATCTTAGTAATTTTTTCCTACTCAGGATATTCGATAAGACTATGACTATAATATATACAATATTATATAACCTAAGAACCCTGAGTACCCTGACAAAGATATTTAATGCTTTTATGGGCATTAACCCGATTTAGTACAGCTTGCCTTGCTATTGCTTCTTATTTTAATTTTTTTAATGTAATTCATTGTCTAGTCTTCTATTTAAAATTCCCCTTATCTGATAATTAACCAATTCAATAAACATAGATTTGGGCTCACCTTATAATCATATTAAATAAAAATTATACACAATATTATTATTTGTAAAAATTAAAAATTGCATCTTGGTAATTGTGATAGTTACTGAGTTAATATATAATAAATACGTGCTAATACTTTTATGGTATAATAAAAAAAGAACAGTAAGGTTGTCGTTAAATAATGTTTTGATATAAAGAATCCGCATTTTTTGGTGAATCTTTCAAAATAAAGTCAGAATTTTTTACGTTAATTTATACTGTTTCTGTTAAGTCAAAAGGTTTCGGATTCGTGGAAATGGGAACAGAGAAGGAGGCAGCTAAGCTATAGAAAAACTTAACCAGGGTAGTTTCAAAGAAAGAACTATTGTGGTAAATGAAGCTAAACCTTAAAAAAATAGAAGTTTTAGCGGAAACAGGAGTAGTGGTAATTACCGAAATACACCTAAATACGATCTTAATTATAAGTTAAAAAAATAAGAAGAAGGTTTAGGCAGGTTTTTTAGAATTCTTAAGTAGAGGCAAGATGTTGCTTTCCGCTTTGTCCATAGTTCCGAATCCAGGAACCTTCGTAATTTCTATTTAATAAGATTGAAAAAATTAAGTTGTTTGCAAGAATCAAGGTGATTAAAAATTAAAAGAGGGTCAGAGTTTAAAAAAGAAGAAGTAAGGGTACTGATTAGTAAAGGTAAAGTAGATGGCCTGCTTACCATGGAGGAAATCACTGAAACACTTTCAGATATAGAACTTTCCAAAGAGCAAATTGAAAACATTTATAATGTTATTCAAAATCTGGGAATAGAAATTGTAAGCGAAGATGATGAAGATATTAACAGTGGAGATTCAGGTAAAAAAGGTGAGGGGAAGGTTTTAGGCAAAAGGCTGGATCTTACTATTAAATCTCCTACAAATGATACGGTTAGAATGTACCTTAAGGAAATTGGAAAAGCTAGACTTCTTACTGCTTTTGAAGAAGTGCAGCTGGCAAAAAAAAATGAAGCGGGAGACTTAGCAGCAAGAAAGTTACTGGTGGAGGCGAACCTGAGACTGGTGGTAAGTATCGCTAAAAAGTATTTTGGAAGAGGTTTACTTTTTTTAGACCTTATACAAGAAGGAAATCTTGGACTGATAAAGGCAGTAGAGAAATTTGATTACAGGAGAGGTTTTAAATTTTCTACGTACGCAACCTGGTGGATAAGGCAGGCTATTACAAGAGCTTTGGCTGATCAGGCTAGAACTATTAGAATCCCGGTTCATATGATAGAGAACATTAATAAATTAGTCAGGGTACAAAGAAAATTACTTCAAGAGCTTGGTAGGGATCCTTCGCCTGAAGAGATTTCAGAAAAAATGGATTTTACCCCTGGCAAGATAAGAGAAATAATTAAAATAAGCCAGCACCCTATTTCATTTGAAACTCCAATAGGTGAAGAAGGTGATAGTAACCTTGGTGATTTCATAGAGGATTCGGAAGTTGAAGCGCCTTCTGATGCTGCTTCTTTTACTATGCTGCAGAAGCAGCTGCAGATAGTTTTAAACACCTTAAATGACAGAGAAAGAAAAATTATCCAGTTAAGGTTCGGGCTTCAGGATGGACATCCCAGAACTCTTGAAGAAGTGGGCAGGGAGTTTGGAGTAACCAGAGAAAGAATAAGACAGATAGAATCAAAAGCTTTGGG
>JAYEJA010000082.1:0-2470 GCA_034660395.1 Actinomycetota bacterium | reverse complement strand
TGGTTGTTTGTTTAAGGAAAGGAAGCTCCTCCCCACATATTCTCCAATCAGGCCCACTGAAATTAACTGAATTCCTGAAAATATAAATACTGCTACGATAATTGATGTCCATCCGATTGCTATACCCGGTTCTACAAACTTTCTTATTATTAAAACAATAGATAAAACAAAACCGATAAAAGCAATTAAAATACCGGTAAATAGCGCTATTCTCAATGGTTTTACAGAAAAATTGGTAAATCCGTTAACCCATAATTTCAGTAACTTTATAAAACTGTAATTGGATTTCCCGTACGGTCTTTCTTTATGGCTAACATTAACAATCGCTATATTAGCTGTAATCCTTAAAATCAGCCCTGCTACATAGGGATAAGGGCCTTCATATTTAATTATCTCTTTTACTATATATTTCCTGATTATAAAATAGCTGGAAGTCTTTATTCCCTCCGGTTTTTTAAGTAGAATCCTTTCCATCAGCCCGTTGATTTTACTTCCCATATTCCTTAGTAGATTATGCTTCTTATATATATAACCTGCATAGACGACATCATACCCTTCCCTTATCTTATTTATTAACTTCCAGATTTCATCAGTAGGAGACTGCAGATCGTCATCCATGACAGCTATTAATTTACCTCCGGCAAACTTTAGTCCTGCAAGCACCGCATTATGCTGCCCAAAATTTTTGGAGAGATTTATAAATTTAATAAAATCATTTGACTCGGAAAGCTTCCTGCATTCTTCATAGCTGGCATCTGCACTTCCATCATTTACCAGTATTAATTCATATTCAAGCTTGCCCCCCAGAGTTCCCTCAATCTGCCTGGCAACTTCAAAGATTGTTTTTTCTGAATTATAAACGGGAATAACAATACTTAAATCATACATTTATTCTCCTTCGATTCTCCATAAAAAGCCGGCCCGGCTAATCCTGAAAACCTTTCATATTGATAAAAATTTTTATAAATCAGTCCATGTTAATTAAAATCTCTTAACATCCAGTGTTGAATAAAGTTTATTCCATAAATCCATAAACTCGGGAGTTTCGGGCTTTCTTGGAAAAGGCATAGTGTTATCAATCATGACCTTGATAACCGCGGGAATCTGCGAAAGCACTATTATTTTATTTCCAAGGAGAATGGATTCCTGAATATTATGGGTTATAAATATAATTATTATCTCCGTCTTATTCCATATATCCATCAGTTCCTTCTGCAGTATGCTCCTTGTCTGCGCATCCAGCGCCCCGAACGGTTCGTCCATCAGTAAAATCTTGGGGCCTATTGCAAGCGCCCTTGCGATTGCAACTCTCTGGCACATACCTCCGGAAAGCTGTTTTGGATAAGCATTTTTAAAATCCTTTAGTTTAACCATTTCCAGAAACCTGCCGGCTATTTCTTCCTTTTCCTTTTTTGTTTTATTCCTGTGGTTCAGGTTAAGAGGGTAGATAATATTTTCCCAGACAGTTTTCCAGTGAAAAAGCTGGTTAAATTCCTGAAAAACCATCAACCTGTCAGGCCCCGGCTTATTTACAGGTATTCCGTCCACCTTTATTATTCCGCTGTCAATTTTTTCAAAACAGCATATGCACCTTATAAGAGTTGACTTCCCGCATCCCGAAGGACCAAGTATGGTTAAAAAGTCTCCTTTTTCAAGCGATATGGATATATCATCCAATATATGGATATTCTTTTTATTCATATGGAAGCTTTTATTCAAACCATCAACTTCTAAAACCTTTTGCATTTCAGACAGTTACTCCCCATTTCACTATAGTCCTCTTTTCAATTTGATTCATTACCAGTTCTTCCACGATAATTCCAATAGCCACTATTACCAGAAGCCCGGCATAAACATCGGGTATTTCCAGAAAATACTTCTTTTTATATATATACCAGCCAAGTCCCCCTATTAGCCCGGTAGCTCCAAAAATCATTTCTGCGCCGATAAGCGCTCTCCAGCTCCTTGACCATGCAATCTTCAACCCTGCAAAAATATGGGGGAAAGCATTAGGAATCATAACAGACCATACAAGGCGAAACTCGGACATGCCAATATTCCTTCCCAGTTCTATCTGGGTACCGGGTATTGACCGGAATCCCGCAATTGAATTAACCATAACAGGCCATATTACTGATTGTATAATCACTATTATAATTGCCTTAGCTCCCAGCCCTACTATCAGCATAATAACAGGCAGCAGTGCAATTCCCGGCAGGGGATGCATAATGGATATAACCACATCCAGAATATTTGCAAATGGCTTATAAACCATATAGAGCGCAGTCAGGATAAAAGTCAGTACCATGCCTATACCTATACCTATAAAAATAAGATAAAGCGAATACCAGAGATGTTTAAGAATATCTCCTGTAACGATATTATCCCACAGGGCTACAAAAATAGTAGATATAGGTGGAAACAGCGTAGAAGAAACCCTGCCGGCACGGGCAATTATTTCCCATATAGC
>JAYEJA010000081.1:0-2480 GCA_034660395.1 Actinomycetota bacterium | reverse complement strand
TGCCTCAAAATGGTTCCTGTCCTCAATCCTCGCAGTCTCGGCTATTTCCTTTACACCTTCTCCTTTAAGACCTATAAGGTTCGCCCTTAGTATGGTGTAGTAGTAGTATGTCGTAAGTTCTGCGGCTGCGTTTTTTACCAGTAAATCTATTAACTCATCCACATTTACTCCACCTTCTTCAACCATCTCTCTTGTTACTTTTGCCATTTTATCCTCCTTTTAATCACTTTTTTTTATTACTGCATATGGGGCATATCCCCTTGAAATAAACATTCTTCTCGGTTATCTTAAAATTCTTTAAATTACCGGAAGAAAGAGCATTACTATCTATGGGAAAGTCATATATCCTTCCGCATTTCTCGCATTTAAAATGACCGTGTGTAGATGTTTCAATGTCATATCTTTTCTCATTACCTTCAATTGTTACAACTCTTACCAGTTCTGCCTTCTTGAATAAATCCAGTGTGTTATATACGGTAGTTTTTGAAAGAGTGGGCATTTCTTTTACAAGGTCTTGAAATATTTGGTCAACCGCAGGATGACTATTTTTACTATTAAGATATTCAAATATCTTAATCCTCTGGTAAGAGGGATTTATTTTCTTTTCCTTAAGTTTCCTGGCAATTCTTTTCATTTTTAATTTAGCAGAATGAAATTGACAATAATTATTATTTTTATTTCATTTTTACATTATTTATTATGAAAAAGCGGTCCAGAAGTCTTATAAAAAAGGATAAATTCAAATAATCAATAATAAAATAGCTGAAATAGTAGCGGACCAGTTTATAATAATCGCATTATTCGAAGCCATTACAGTTGGTATTATTTTTCTTGTTTTTAAAAAAAGACTAACATCAAAGGCATTTTTAATTTCTATTTTTACAGCGTTAATACTATCACTGACATCTACAATTATTGCCAGAGGATATTATGGAGGGACATTTTATCACGAAAAGTTCGGCTGGTCCATACAGTATTATTATGTAATCCATAATATCAAAGCCGGAACAAATGCTGCGTTACCTTATTCTTTTAATTTTATTTCTTCCAAGTTTCTTGCTAATTCTTTTTTCTGGTTATATTTGCCAATTGTTATCTTCAGTATATATTTAGATAAAAAAAGAAATAGGGCATTTGTTTTTTATATAATAATTATAGTAATTATTTATGCTGGTTTAATTTCAGGGTTTAGCTTATTTAATCTTTTTTATAGATAGTTTTATAGTGGCCGGGGATATTGAACACATTTCGAACTTTTTATTATAAGGAAATAATAAGTGTTAAGTATAAGATAGAAGAGCTTAACTTAGAATTTGTCTAATAATTAGTTAAAGTATTGACTGCCTCTAGTTATGAAATATCGAGCCAATTTTTTAAGGAGTTGCTACATTTCAGAAATTTTATTATCTAAATAAAATAGGTTGTTTTTATCCTATATTGATATAAAATATAGATGAGGTGATTTTGATGTTAGTTAATACAAAAGATTTAATTCCATTAACAGAGGCTAATCAGAACTTTTCCAGGATAGCAAGAACCGTAGATGAAAAAGGTTCAGTTATAATTTTGAAAAACAATGTTCCCCGTTATATAGTCATAGATTTCAAAAAACTTGAGCAAATGGGAATTTCACTAAATAAAAGCCTGGAATCTGTGGCTTCCAGTATATTAAAAGACAATCTGGAAGCTTTTAAGGAACTGGCTAAATGATAAAACTTAATACCGGGCAGGTTCTGCATCTACATAGCATGATGCACAAAGCTACAGGGGGATCAGCAGGACTAAGGGATATCGGAGCACTTGAATCAGCATTGTATCATGCATATGCAACATTTGAAGGAAATGACTTATATCCAACCATTGAATTAAAAGCAGCAAGACAAGCTTATAGTATTATAAGAAATCATCCTTTTTTTGACGGAAATAAAAGAACTGGTCTGTTTGTGATGCTTACTTTTCTGGAACTTAACGGAATTAAATTAAATTTCTCTCAGCCTGAATTAGTCAGGCTTGGAATGGGAATAAGTGATGGAACTATAAATCCAGAAACAATAACTGAATGGATAATTAACCATAAAATCTAGGAAGATAATTTTGCCAGTCAATTCTGGCTGGGGACCGCGGACAGAGTTAGAACTGAGATTTTAAAACTTAGCTGTAATATTATTGTCCCGGAATCTCCTTTAAATGTTGGTAATTTAAGGTTTTCCCGATAACAAAACTCAAATAATAATAAAAACTTTATAATAAGATTGACAATAATTATTATTTTTATTTCATTTTTACATTATTTATTATGAAAAAGCTGTCCAGAAGTCTTATAAAAAAGGAGAAATTCCAAGGAGATTAATGGAACTTTTTCATAATGCTTTTCTATCTATAGATGTGACTAAAGATATGAATTTATTCGATATTAAACAGATAAAGGGAAGCTATGATAGAATTTATTATAGGCTAAGAAAAAATAAATATAGGGCTTT
>JAYEJA010000080.1:0-2505 GCA_034660395.1 Actinomycetota bacterium | reverse complement strand
AATAAGGGACTGTAAATTTAATTACAGCCCCTTTGTCAAAAATACTATCTCTTTTTCCATTCGGGTGTAGGATAGATTGGAGCTTTTTCTTGAGAAGCTTCAGGATATACAATGACATATTTACCATTTTGTACCTGTATTACTGGATGTAGCCACTTGATATTTTGTCCTTTTTCGTTAAAAGCAATTGACGGCCAAGTTGAAAGCTCTACATCAAGGCTTGCTAAAGCATCTCTAACTTTATCGGTTTCCACTGAATCTGCTTTCTCTATAGCCAATTGAAGTAAAATTCCTGCTGTGCTAGCACTGGATACGTGGTATTCTGGCATATAATCTGGTCCAAATTTATCTTTACAAGCTTGTACATAATCTGCAGTTGTTCCAAATACTTTATCTTCAGCCTTCATGCTAGGTAACCACCATTCACCTTCAAAAACATAATTAGCATCAGCACCTAATTCTTCTATGAAACTTGGAATCATAACTCCCACTGAGAAAGCAAACATCCGTGGATTAATATTTAATTCTTTACATTGTCTAATTACCATCAAGGCATCTGCTGTATAACCCGCATCTGCAAGGATATCGGGATTAAGGTTTTTGACTTTTGTAAGCAGCGCAGATATATCAGTAGTACCGGCAGGATATTTTTCAAAAAGTACCACTTCAAATCCTAATTCTATACATTTATCTCTAAATCCTTCAGCACAACTTAATGGAAATAAATCATTCGCAACTATTATAGCTACAGTTTTTGGTTTAGGATCCAAATTCTCTGCCATATAGGCTATGGGAACCATTAACATAGGAGCAGGTGGAAGAACTGAAAAAACATATTTGTAACCTCTCTCGTAAATCTTAGTAGCATTAGCTTCCGGTGCTATAGTAATCTTCCCATATTTTTCACCTATAGCCGTAGTAGCAAAAGTAATAGCACTGGAAAATGGTCCAAATAGAAAGTCTACCTTATTCTGAGTAATTAATTTCTCTGTAAGTTTAGCTCCTCGTACAGGGTCACTTTCATCATCGTAATAAATCATCTTTACTTGATAATTTTTTCCTCCGGCGGTAATACCTCCATGACTATTTACCCAGTCCTCCCAGACTTCGTATCCCTCTTTAACCAATCTACCTTCATAAGCCATTTTACCAGTTAAGGAAACCGCCGCTCCAATCTTGATGATGTTTTCCTGAGAAAGAGCAGTTCCAAATAAACCTAACAGTAAAATACTAATCAACATTACTGAAATAAAAGTCCTTTTCATTTTTATTCCTCCCTTTCATTTTAAACAATATAATTTTGCAATTAGCCAATTTTCTTTTGTCTTTTCATTTATCACCACCCTTCTTTTTTTCTCTATATTAACGTAAGTATCACTCGACTAAACATTGCTCTACTTTTTTATGGTAATTTATTTCAGAAAATATCATAAACTTCAAAAAATTCTAAATCAATAAATAACGATTATATAGAACTATATTTACTTTACTTACTTAATTATTAAGCTACTCCTAAATAAGCAGTCTTGATATGTTTATTCTTAGATAGATTTCCAGCAGTATCATTCATGGTAATTACTCCAGCTTCTAATACATATCCCCTATCAGCAATATCTAAGGCAACTTGTACATCTTGTTCTACTAATAGTACACTAATTTTCTGCTCATTTCTTAATTTAATGATAGTTTCTATTAAATCATCCACAATAACTGGGGCTAAACCTAAAGATAATTCATCAATAATAAGCAATTTAGGATGAGACATTAAGGCTCTCCCTATGGCGCACATCTGTTGTTCTCCTCCGGAGAGATTTCCCGCAAGCTTCTTTCTATAACCCCTTAAAGGCTCAAAGAGCGAATAAACAAACTCCAAATCTTCTTTCAAGGTTTTATCGTACTTTCTTTGAAAAGCACCCATTAGAAGATTATCCTCAACTGTCAAACCGTAAAATAAATGTCTCCCTTCGGGAACGAAACCAATACCCATTTTCACTCTATCCGGAGTAACTACCTGGGTAATGTTCTTATTTAGATAATATATCTCTCCTTGCCACAATGGAAGAGTCCCTAAAACAGTTTTTAATAAAGTACTCTTACCTGCTCCATTTGCCCCTATTACACAGACAATTTCTTTTTCCTTTACTTCCAAATTTATATCCCATAAAACCTGAATCGCTTCATAACCAGTATTTAGATTATTAACCTGAAGCAGAGATTGCTTCTCCATTCTTTACCTCCTTTGCATATCTCTTTCCTAAATATGCTTCAATAACTGCTGGATCATTAGCAACTTCTTTTGGAGTGCCTTCCACAATCTTTTTACCATGGTGTAACACTATAATTCGATCTGAAATCCCCATAACTGCTTTCATAATATGTTCTATATATACTATAGTAAGATCTTTTTCGTCTCTAACTTTTTTAACCAATTTACTTGCTTCATCTACTTCAGTAGGGTTAAGCCCTGCCATAACTTCGTCTAAAAATACTACCTCTGGTTCCATA
>JAYEJA010000079.1:0-2517 GCA_034660395.1 Actinomycetota bacterium | reverse complement strand
TCTTCTGCTTTTGAAAATAAACCTGCCTTTCGATAAACTAAACCTAAATTGTAAAAGGTATTAGCATCAATCCGATATCTGGTGGTTCTTTGTAAAACTTCTTCGGCTTTAGGGAGATTTCCCAAGTTATAATAAATTGTGCCAAGAGCATGTAATATTCTTCCATTATAAGGATATAATGATGCGGCCTGCTCAAAATAAGTTAAAGCTTCTTTATAATTACCGTCCACATTATGTCTCATACCATTAAAGTATTGTATTTCGGCAATATATGGTCTTACTGCTACTAAATTAATGGCCCATATCATAAAAAATAATAAAAAAACAGTTAAGGCAATTTTTATCCCTTTATTTTTCAATTTTATTTCTTTTTTGCCATTATCAGAACCTGTTTTATCTAAATTTATCTTTCTGGTATATATTACAGCTAACCCTACCATAGTAAAAAAGGTTACTCCTAAAGCCGGCACATGTAAGGGGAAGGTAAAAAGACAATGGATTAAAAAACAGTTTATACCCAAAACCAGCCCGAAGACAATTATTTTTTCTTTGTCACTATCATTTCTTTTCAAATAATCTATCATCAAACTATAAAACATCAGAATAACTCCGATAAATATCCCCAAGCCGATTATCCCTATTTCCGCCCACATCTGCAGATATTCGTTATGGGCCTCCCGTGCTTTTCCAGAATATTGTATATAATAAGGATTGTTTTTTAAAAAATCTGCCTGATAGATTAAATAATTCATTTTAAATGTGCCGACTCCTAAGCCAAATATGGGTCTGTCTTTAATCATCTCAAGGGCAGTCTTCCAGATTAACAGACGGGTATTAATGGAGGGGTCTTGCTCGTCAAAGGTGGATAGTGCTCTCTGAGGAACAGTTATGGCGCTTTTGTTTAGAGGATTGTCAGTAGAGTATATAATAGTTATAATTAAAAAAGTTACTAAAAGTAAAACCAGCCATTTTTTATTTTCTTTAAATATTTTTATAAGTTTAAATTTAATAATAATATAAAACGCTAATATTATGGTAAGAGAAATACTAATCCATATTCCCCGACTCTGACAAATCATTAAGGTGGTATAAAGTATAGATAATAAGAGGAAATATACCATTTTATTTTTTTTGGTTTTTTCTAATAGAAAGTAGGTAAATGCTACCGGGAAAAACATCGCCAGATAATTGGAAATCCAATTTTTCTGGCCGATAGTAGAAGTTAAAGAGTGTAAATCACTTAAATAGGGGTCTATGCCATAATATTGCATAAGGGTGTATATCGAGACAAGTAAGGAGATTATAAAGAATAGATTAATAAATGAATTAAAATCTGTTTTCCTATCCAAGTTATTGATTATCAAAAAAAATATTAGAATATAAGAGAAGAATATTATAAAATCCTGTAAACTTACCGTCTTCGTTTCGCTGATAAAAAGAGAGAGGGCTAATACTGAGGTAAACAAAATCAGAGGCAAGTCCAATTTAGTCTTTTGCAGAGAATATTCTCCGGTATTTATTATTTTCATCAAAAAAATAGCAAATAAAATTACAGTGAATAGTTTAAGGATGACATCCTGGTTTACCCGGAAATTATAGACGTATTTATTTGCAAATAAGGGAACAGTTATTAGCAATAACTTTAAAAATATGGTTAATGGTTTCTGATAAATATTATCCTTCTCTACCCAGCATTTTTCCACTTTTACACTTCTTTCGCATTTATTTAAAAATAGAGATGGCTCCAGATACAAATTTGTAAATGGAGCCATTTTTGGTTTTTTCAAACAATAATTTTAATTCATTATGGTTGCGCTGTTAAACTAGGAGTATATACATTTGTTCCGTCTGCACCTATTCCGTTAATCGAAAATATCGGGTCACTATATGTCACATATACCTCTCCAGTGCCAGGATTAGCTGGATTCGATGATTGTGTTCCGTCAGTATCAGTAGCCTCAGCACCAGTAGGATCACCAAAAGGATTATGTATGCCCGAATCATCAATTATACTATCTAATGTAGGAGCCGTACTGCCATTAATTTCAGCTGCTGTATGATCCGCTAACTCTGCTTGAATTAAAGTTTGGATAGTTCCACAATTTGCTTTTACAATAGCATTTTTAGCTTTCGCTTGTTGACCGGTATAAAGTCTTAATCCTAAAAGTGCTAATACACCTATAATGGCTACAACCACCATCAATTCGATTAAGGTAAAACCTTTCTTACTTTTTCTAAAACTATACATTTTTTATTTCCTCCTTTTAATTTAGTTAGTTGGTTAGCTGGTTACCTGGTTAGCTAGTTAAAAATGCAGATGCAAGATGGGAGATATAAGACTATTCAATTAACTAATTAACCCAGTTGGCCGGTTGACCAGTCATTTAATTGATAATTAAAAATACATTTAAAAAATCGGTAGTTTAACGGTCGTGACATTGTATGAGGTAATACGAGATTGCCGCGTCGTTACACTCCTCGCAATGACTTTTTTTGTATTGTTTAAGGTAGTACGGG
>JAYEJA010000078.1:0-12969 GCA_034660395.1 Actinomycetota bacterium | reverse complement strand
GATACTCTTAAACAGGAATATTATATCAAAGCAGCAGCTTGATGAAGCACTGAATATCCAGAAGGGTACGGGTGAAAAATTAGGAGAGATATTAATAAAAAAGGGTTATATCTCTGATGAAACTCTAATGGAGCTCGTATCTTTCCAGAGGGGTTTTGAAGTTATTGATTTAAACAAGATACAGGATAAAATAGACCCTTCCGTTGCCAATATTCTTTCAAAAGGTTTTACGTTTAAGAGGAAAGTTTTCCCTTTTAAACTGGTTGACGGCACCCTGCATGTGGCTATGATAGATCCCAGGGATATTAATGCCATTGATGAGGTACGTCTTCTTACCGGATACAATGTAAAGCCTTATATAAGCACAAAAAAGAATATAGAAAGCACCATAAGGCTGTATACATCGGATGAGTACAGTCTTAAGGAAGTCCAGGAAATAATAAAAGATGAAGATTTTACGATAGGCAAGAAGGTCGAAGAAGAAGCAGAAGAGAAAAATCCGCTGGTAAGGCTTGCAAACCAGATTTTACTTAAAGGAATATCCCTGAGGGCCAGTGATATACATATTGAGCCGCAGGAAAAGAACTGCGGTATAAGATTCAGGGTTGATGGTGTACTTCAGAAGATAAAAGATGTTCCAAAAACAGTCCAGAGACTGCTGATTTCAAGATATAAGATAATGGCCGGCATGGATATTACGGAGAACAGATTGCCTCAGGACGGCAGAAGCTCAATTGAATACGGAAATAAAAGTATTGACCTGAGGCTTGCCTCTGTTCCTACTGTTTATGGAGAAAATATAACCATAAGAATACTTGGCAGGGACGAATCTGTTTTTAACCTGAAAAAGTCCGGTATGGCAGAAGAGGACCTTAAGAAGTATCTGGAAATGATAAATGTCCCGCATGGCTCTGTTATTATCACGGGCCCTACCGGATCAGGAAAAACAACGACACTATATGCAAGTCTTAATAAAATTTCTGATGTAGGAAAGAAAATTTATACTATAGAAGACCCTGTAGAGTACAGGTTCCCCCAGATAATGCAGGTTCAGGTAAATAAAAAAATAGACATGACTTTTTCAAGAGGACTGAGGGCAATGCTTAGAAGTGACCCGGATATAATTCTTATCGGTGAGATAAGGGACCTTGAAACTGCAAAGATAGCTGTTGAAGCGGCTATTACAGGGCATCTGGTTTTAACCACCCTTCATACCAATGACGCACCGTCAACTCTCTCAAGGCTTATGGAAATGGGAGTTGAATCCTACATGATTTCATCAGCTGTAAGAGGTATAGTTGCACAGAGACTTGTAAGGGTTCTTTGTGATAATTGCAAGAAGGAAGTAAAGATACCCGAGTCGTCATTAAAGGAAGAAATAAGGCCCATACTTAAGGGTAAGAAGATTTATAAAGCTGTTGGATGTAAAAGATGTAACAATACAGGATATTCTGGAAGAACTGGAATCTATTCCCTGCTGATGGTAACTAAAGAAATAAGACGGATGCTTCTTGAAAAAAAAGGTACCGATGACATAAATGATGCTGCCAGGAAAGAAGGCATGAAGACACTTCTTGAAAGCGGGGCTTATAAAGTTGCAGAAGGTTTGACTTCGCTTGAAGAATTATATAGAGTTGTATATTAGATTTTTCAATATTTAATTTAACTTATAAATCTAAACCAGAAAGAAATAGCCGGAAACTTTTAGGATGAAAAAGGATAATTTTGTTCATTTGCATGTCCACAGTGAATACTCCCTGTTAGACGGCGCTTCAAAGATAGATAAATTAATTGAAAAAGCACGCCAGTTTAATATGCCCGCAGTTGCTCTGACCGACCACGGGGTTATGTATGGAATAATTGAATTTTATAACCAGGCAAAAAAAGCGGGGATAAAACCTATAATAGGGTGCGAAGTCTATCTGGCGCCTAAGAGCAGATGGAATAAAAAGCTGGAAAGAGGCAAAAAAGAAGATATTTCTTATCATATGACCCTTCTGGCTGAAAATAATGAAGGTTACCAGAATTTGATGAAGCTGGTAAGTCTTGGCTTTCTGGAAGGTTTTTATTATAAGCCGAGAGTAGATAAGGAATTACTTCAGGAATACAGCAGGGGTATAATTGCTTTAAGCGGCTGCATATCAGGTGAAATCCCAAAACATATTGTTTCGGGAAGGATAGACGAAGCAAAAAAAGCTCTTGAGGAATATGTAGAAATATTTGGCAGTGATAACTTCTATCTGGAATTGCAGGATTCAGGCATACCGGAACAGAAGAATATAAATAAAATCCTTTATGATTTATCCCTGGAATATAATATTCCAGTAGTCGCTACCAATGATATCCATTACCTTGAAAAAAGCGATAGCAAGGCGCATGATGTCCTGCTGTGTATCCAGACCGGCTCAACGATAAATGAACCGGGACGTATGAAATTTCCAACCGATGAATACTATTTTAAAAACTTCGACCAGATGAAGGAAATTTTTAAACAGTACCCGGGTGCCATTGAAAATACGGTTAAGATTGCAGAGAGATGTAATGTTAAATTAAAGTTTGATATGAATTTAATACCCTTTTTTGAGGTACCGGATAAGCTTACCCCGGATAAATACCTTAAGAAATTATGCTACGAAGGAGTTAAAGAAAGATACGGCAATCTTAAGGAAATTGTCGATAAGAGAATAAAGAGAGAGATGGAAGTTATAAATAAAATGGGCTTCTCTGAATACTTTCTTATTGTATGGGATTTCGTTAAATTTGCCAAAAGCAAAAATATAAGAGTGGGGCCGGGAAGGGGCTCTGCTGCGGGAAGTATAGTTTCCTATCTTCTCGGTATAACTGATATAGAGCCGCTGAAGTATGATCTTCTTTTTGAACGTTTCCTGAATGAAGAACGAAGGAGCATGCCGGATATTGATATAGATTTCTGTTATGAGAAAAGGGATGAGGTAATTAAATATGTAACAAAAAAATACGGCGAGAAGAGGGTTGCCCAGTTGATCACCTTTGGCACCATGGCTGCAAGGCAGGCAATCAGGGATGCTGGAAGGGTTCTGGAAGTGCCGTATGCCGAGGTTGACCGTATAGCAAAAATGGTTCCCATGGAACTCAATATGACCATTAAGAATTCGCTGGAGATGGTACCTGAGCTTAATGAAATATATACCAATAATGAAAAGATAAGAGAGGTAATTGATACGGCAATATCACTTGAAGGGATATCAAGGCAGGACTCAATACATGCCGCAGG
Organism: Actinomycetota bacterium; assembly: GCA_034660395.1. Classification (GTDB taxonomy): domain Bacteria; phylum Actinomycetota; class Humimicrobiia; order Humimicrobiales; family Humimicrobiaceae; genus JAQVEM01. The sequence continues at coordinate 9,716 of JAYEJA010000078.1, read as the reverse complement.
CGTAGTGATATCATCAGAGGACCTTTATAACTACACACCGATACAGAAGGAAAATGAGGGTGATATCGTTACCCAGTACAAAATGGAAGATATCCAGAAAATAGGGTTGTTAAAAATGGACTTTCTGGGTCTTAAGACCCTTTCGTTGATAGATAAAACCCTATTTTTGATTAAAAAGACAAAGAATGTAGAAATAGACATAAATAATATAGACATTGATGATAAAAAAATTTTTAATATGTTGAGTGAAGGTGAGTGCCTGGGTATTTTTCAGCTTGAAAGCTCTGGAATGAGGGAGCTGGTGATGAACCTTAAACCGGTAAAATTTGAAGATTTAATAGCGCTCCTGGCGCTTTACAGGCCAGGTCCTCTGCAGAGTGGAATGGTAAGCGATTTCGTGGAGAGTAAAAACGGAAGAAAAAAAATAAATTATCTTCATCCTTCACTGAAGAAAATACTTGAAAGCACCTATGGAATTATTCTTTACCAGGAACAGGTTATGAGGATAGCATCAGAACTTGCGGGATTCAGTATGTCGGAAGCGGATATCTTAAGGGGCGCTATTAGTAAAAAAAAGAGAAGTCTTCTGTCTAAACAAAAAAGTAAATTTATAGAAGGTGCAAGAAAAAGAGGGATAGAAGAAAATATTTCGGAAAAAATATTTAAACTGGTAAATCATTTTGCGGAGTATGGTTTTAACAAGTCCCATAGTGCCGCCTATGCAATGATTTCGTACCAGACTGCCTACCTTAAGGCAAATTATCCAGTAGAATTCATGGCGGCGCTGCTGAGCATAAGAATGGGCAGCCAGGAGAAAGTGGCGCAGTATGTAAACGAAACGAGAAGAATGGGCATAATGGTCCTGCCTCCTGATATTAATGAAAGTTTTACTGATTTTACGGTTGTTGAGGATTCAATAAGGTTCGGGCTGTCGGCTATAAAAAATGTGGGCACCAATGTTATTGAATCAATAGAAAGGGAAAGAAAAGAAAACGGCAGGATTAAGAACTTTATGGATTTTTGCGAGAGAGTGGACAGCAGCGTGCTGAATAAAAAAACAATTGAAAGTTTGATAAAAAGCGGAACCTTCGACTCTCTTGGAATGAGCAGGAAGTATCTTTTAGAAAATTATGAGAAGACAATAGAGGAAGTTCTAAAAATAAGGAAAAACAGGGAAATCGGACAGTATTCGCTTTTTGAGGTAAATGGCGGTGAAAAAGAGGAAATGTCGGCAGCGAGCTACAATAAGAAGGAAGAAAGATTCAGGGAATTTTCAAAAAAGGAACTTCTTAATTTTGAAAAGGAAATGCTGGGACTTTATATATCGGGCCATCCTTTATTTGAATACAGGGATTCGCTTTCAAGAATAACTCCCATAAATACTCTGGGAAGTCTGGAAGACAGGACAAATGTTGAAATAGGGGGAATAATAAGCAGGGTAAAAATTATGTATACCAAAAAGGACCAGCAGATGAGTTTTATAGAATTAGAGGATTTTGATGATAATATAGAGGTAATTGTATTTCCTTCTACATTTACAAAATACAGGGAATTAATTACTGAAGAAAAAATTGTAGGTATTAAGGGAAGACTGGATAAAAAAGAGGACCAGATAAAGATCCTGGCAGGTGAATTTGAGGAGCTGGTAAAAGATAAGCAGGTTAATAGGAGCCAGAAAGAGCTCATTAATGAAAAAAGTGATAGAATAGTATTCACCGTTAATAAGTGTGATATTAATAAAAATCTTATAAACCAGTTTTATGATATTCTAAGGAGAAATGAAGGATTTAGCGAAGTGGAGTTTAGAATAACGGGAAGGGATAGTAAAGATATAGAGAAAGTGTATAAATTGCCGTCAGATTACAGGGTCAATCTGAATAAGGAAATGGAGAATAATCTTAGGCAAATTTTTGGAAATAAAATTAGATGGGAAAGAATATAGATACTTATAAATACGCAGGAGGATTTGATGCATGACTTAAAATTTGCAGTACTGGGAGCAGGCCATGGGGGTAAGGCGATAGCGGCGCATCTGGCAATAGAGGGTTTCACTGTTAATTTATATAACAGAACGTTTTCGAGAATCCAGCCGATAAAAAAGATGAAGGGGATAGAGCTTGAAGGTGAAGTTAAAGGTTTTGGCAAGCTTAATATAATAACGAACAAAATAGAAAAAGCTATTAAGGGTGTAGATGTGATTATGGTAGTGGTACCTGCAGATGCCCATAACTATATCGCAAAAATATGCGCTCCATTCTTAAATGAGAAACAGGCCGTAGTCTTAAATCCCGGGAGAACATGCGGGGCAATGGAATTTTTGAACGTGCTGCATAAGGAAGGCAACAGGAAGGATGTCACTGTAGCCGAAGCGCAGACTTTTATATATGCAAGCAGGGGCATGGGTCCTGCAAATGCTAAAATATTTAGAATTAAACAGGCAATACCCGTTGCTGCCATTCCTTCAAAAAAGACCGATACCGTCGTAAGGAATTTAAATAATGCCTTTCCTCAATTTATACCGGCAGCAAACGCAATTGAAACAAGTTTTAATAATATGGGCGCAGTTTTTCACCCGTCAATTACGATACTTAATTTAAGCAGGATAGAATCTACCATGGGCAATTTTCAGTTTTACATAGAAGGAGTCACCCAATCGGTAGCAAAAATTTTAGAGTCGGTTGATGCGGAAAGGGTAGAGGTATCAAGAAAGTTAAAGTGTGCCAATACATATACTGCCATAGAATGGCTGTCAATGGCATATAACGTAGTAGAGGATAATTTATTTGATGCAATACACAGCAACCCCGGTTATGTGGGTATTATGGCTCCGAGAACTATAAATGTCAGGTATATAACCGAGGATGTTCCAATGAGTCTTGTACCAATATCCGAGTTCGGAAAAGTTCTGGGAGTGGAAACGAAGATGATAGATTCTCTTATAGATATGGCAGGTGCCATATTTAAAAGAGATTTCAGGGATACGGGCAGAAATCTTTCAAGGCTTGGAATGTCAGGATTGGGCCTGAAACAGATAAGAAATTTATTTATAAATGGAATGGAGAAGTAGCTTAAATATGAAGAAAATACTTGGCGCATGCATTGGAAGCTGCGTACATGTTGCGGGTATTATAAATTTTTTGAATCTGGCAGGAAGGCATGGATATCATACTAAATTTCTGGGCTCGGCGTGCAAAATTGAAAAGCTGAAAGAGGGCATAGAAAAATATAATCCCGAAATAGTAGCCGTAAGTTATCGTCTTTCGCCGGAGAGTGCTGTTAAACTGTTTAAAGAATTAAATGAAAAAGTAATTAAGGATTTAAAAAAGAAGAATATAGAATTTATACTTGGAGGCACAAAACCGGTTGCTGAAGCCGGTGAAAAGCTGGGGATATTTGATGTTATTTTTACAGGTGAAGAGAGCATCAGCGAAATAGAGAACTTTTTAAGCAGGAAAAAAATAAAAATTAAAAGTGAGATTCCTCCCCAGAATATAGTAGAAAGGGTCAGGTATAAAAGCCCCCGGCCCATTATAAGGCATCATTTTGGCCAGCCTACACTGAAGGAAACGGTTGAAGGAATAAAAAAAATTTCATCAAGCGGTCTTCTGGACGTTATATCCATAGGGCCTGACCAGAATACGCAGGAATTTTTTTTCCATCCTGAAAAGATGGACAAAAAGCAGGACGGCGCAGGAGGGGTACCTTTAAGAAGTGCCGGTGATTTTAAAAAGCTTTACAGGGCTTCAAAAACGGGTAATTACCCTTTGTTGAGATGTTACAGCGGAACAAACGACATTATCAGGATGGCAGAAGTCCTGAAGGATACCATTAACAATGCATGGTGCGCGGTACCTCTTTGCTGGTACAATGAGCTGGACAGCAGAAGTGAGAGAAAACTTGAGGATGCCGTAGCCGAGAATCAATCGGCAATGAAGTGGCATGCAGATAGAGATATACCTGTAGAAATTAATGAATCGCACCACTGGAGCTTAAGGTATTCACCGGACCCGGTTGCAGTGGCAGCTGCATATATTGCTGCCTATAATGCAAAAAAACTGGGTGTAAAAGTTTATGTTTCGCAGTATATGTTTAACACGCCTCTGGAAACTTCATTTACCATGGATATGGCCAAGATGCTTGCAAAGATAGAATTGATAGAATCCCTGCATGATAAGAATTTTACAACTCTGAGGCAGACAAGAACGGGACTTTTTAGCTATCCTGCCGATTATGATGAAAGCAAGGGTCAGCTTGCATCTTCGGTTCTTCTTCAGATGCAGCTAAAGCCGCATATTCTGCATGTGGTTGCTTATTGCGAGGCAAACCATGCTGCAGGTGCGGATGATATTATAGAAAGTATAAAGATTGCAAAAAAAGTAGTGGATAATTATCTGTACGGTTGTCCTGATATGAAGCTTGATAAGGAGGTAAAGTCAAGAAAGAAAGAATTAATTTCGGATGCCCGAATGATTATAGAAAAAATAAAAATGCTTGACAGGGAAAAGAAGTATGACGACCCCCTTCTTTCCCCTTATATAATTTCAAAGGCGATAAAGAAAGGAATACTTGACGCTCCGCACCTGCATGGAGTAAAAGCTGCAGCAGGGAAGGTAAGAACGATGTTTGTCCGGGGCAAAAATGTAACTATCGATGGTAAGGGCAGGCAAATTACGGAAAAAGAAAGACTGGACAGAATAAAGATATAGAAGATAATTCTTTTATATAATAATGTAATATAGCATTACTTTTTATAACGTATTATAGTATGGTAAAATACCTTTCTTATAATTAATATCATAATAATAAAAAAATGTTTGAGAATAAAAAAGATAGACAGATTATTAAGCTGCCTTTTGGATTTAGGGATATACTTCCTTCCGAGACAAAAGAGAGGAATAAAATAAAAGAAATAATTGGTAGCGAATTCAGGATATGGGGTTACGGCGAAGTTAATACCCCTGTTGCGGAGTACACCAAAAATATCTCTATAGGTGCAGGAAAGAACTGGAAGGATAAATTAATTAGCTTCTTTGATGTTGACAGCAGTCCTGTATCTCTAAGAAGCGATATGACCATACCGATAGCAAGACTTGCAGGTATGAGGATAAAAAAGGAACAGTTACCTGTAAGATTTTGTTATTTTGCGGATTCATTCAGGCAGTCAGGAACGCAGAAGGGAATAAGCAGGGTTTACAACCAGGCAGGTATTGAGCTTATTGGTTCTTCAACACCGATGGTCGATAGTGAGATCCTTATCATACTGGTGAATATATTGAACAGACTGAAGATTGGAAATTACACAATAGGGCTGGGGAATGTTGGGTTTATAGAGGGTCTCTGTGACTGGTTTAATCTTGATATAAAAGAAAGGGAGTTTATAAAAAAGAAGATTATAACAAGAGATTTTGTAACACTGGAAAATTTCCTGGGTAAAAAGGATAAAGGCAAAACTAAAATTTTTATAAAATTGATGCAGCCCGAAAGCAGTGCCCGGAATATATCAAATTTAATATCAGGTATAGAAGATGAAAAGATAATCAGAAGTTTTAATTATATCAAGGAGCTATATGATACTATTAAAAAATATGGTTACAGCGGCAACCTTGTTATAGACTTCAGTATTATAAGAGATTTTGATTATTATACAGGTATGTTATTCGAGGTATATTGTTCTGATGTGAATAATATTATCGGCAGCGGCGGGAGGTATGACGGCCTGATAAAGAAATTTGGGCTGGATGTTCCTGCTACTGGATTTGCCCTTGATGTTGATCTGGTTCACAAAGCAATAGGAGGGTTGGAAAAGGAAGAAGTGCTTAAGATATTGCTGAAATACCGTGGTCTTAAAAATAGCCCGGAGTTCATAAAATTAGTTAAAACAGCCGGGAAATTGCAGGAAGCGGGAGCTGTAGTTGAGATGTGTTTTGAAGATAAAGATAATGTCCTGGATTTTGTAAGGGATAAGGGCTACGGTCTGCTTGTTGAGACAGGAAGGGAATTTGAAAAAGTAAGGATAAAAGACGTTAGAAAAAATATAGAAAAAACAAAAAATATAAATGAGTTTATAGAAGAGATAAATAATGGAAAATGGAATTAAAGTTGCAGTCCCGAAAGGATATCTTTTTAAACCATGTATGGAGATATTAAAAAAGGCGGGTTATGATACAGGCTGCCTGGCAGAAGAAAATAGGAAACTTTCTGTCTATTCCGGAGAAGACTCCATACAGTATGTTATATCCAGACCCATGGATATTCCGGTATATGTTGAACATGGAGCGTGCGACGTGGGTTTTTCGGGCAAGGATGCATTAATGGAAAAGGAAAGTGAAGTATATGAATTGCTTGATCTCAAGAATGGGGAATGCAGGATAGTTATTGCAACGTTAAAAGACTGCATAGAAAAGGTAAAAGAGCATTACAGGCGGTTTGGCATGGTAAGGGTTGCTACCAGTTATCCCAATATTGCAAAAAAATTTTTTGATAAAAAAGGGATACAGGCAGAGATTATTAAATTACACGGCTCAGTAGAGCTTGCCCCTGTGCTGGGAATAGCTGATGAGATACTTGATATAACTTCAACAGGAAAAACACTGAAGGAAAACAAGCTGGTTGAGATGGAGGAAGTTGCGGTTTCAACTACAAGAATAATTGCAAATATTACGAGCTACAGGGTTAAGCATGATTTAATAAATAATTTTATAAATAAAATAAAAAAGGCAATGAAGCAGGTAAAAAAATGAAAAGAAAAGCTAAGATAAACAGAAAGACAAAAGAAACAGATATAAAGCTGGAATTTGACTTTGATGGAAGCGGAAAGGCAAATATAAAAACGCCGGTACCTTTTTTTAATCATATGCTTGAGAGTTTTACAAGGCATGGAAGTTTTAACATGAAGCTTGAGGCAGAGGGTGATGTGGAGGTAGATAGCCACCACTTTGTTGAGGACGTCGGCATATGTCTGGGTAAGGCAATATTTGATTGTCTTAAAGATAAAAAGAATATTAAGAGGTTCGGGTCTGTTATATTACCCATGGATGATGCGGAAGTATCGGTATCTGTAGATATAGGCGGCAGGGCTTATCTTAGATATAATGTTGATATAGAATATGAAAAAATCAATGGAATGGAAACAATAATAGTTGAAGATTTTTTCAGAGCACTTGCCAGCAATAGTTTTATAAATCTTCATATAAGCAAAAATACTGGATTAAATTCCCATCATATTATAGAAGCTATCTTTAAAGCATTCGGCATAGTACTGCATGATGCAGGCAGCGTAAGGGGATCTGGTTCAATACCCTCAACTAAAGGTTTAATATAATAAGCTCTTTAAGCACTTGAGGGATTAATTCCAGCCGGATACTGCCGGCCGGGGATCAGTGTAAAAACATCAAAATTATTTATAAGGGAAAGCTTATGTATATTGCGATTATAAACTATGATATGGGTAACATCAGAAGTGTGGAAAATGCTTTTAAAAAAATAGGAGCTGATGTAAGGGTAACCGGAGACCCGGAAGTCATAAATAATTCAGGAGCAGTGGTATTGCCCGGTGTCGGAGCATTCGGAGACGCATATAAAAACCTAAAAAGTATGGGTTTGATTAAGATAATAAAGGAAAATCTAAAAAAGAAATTTTTTCTGGGTATATGCCTGGGTATGCAGCTTCTCTTTGAATACAGTCTTGAGGATGGTAAAAATATGGGATTGGGCATACTTAAGGGTTATGTAGAGAAAATACCTTCCCTGGCAAAAATACCTCATATTGGATGGAACAGGTTAAATATAGCAAAGGATAGCAGGCTATTTTCAGGGATGAAGGAAGAGGAGCATTTCTATTTCGTTCATTCATATTATGTGGTGCCTGAAGATAAAAATATTGTAAACTGCACTACTGATTATGGCGCAATATTAACTGCAGGTATAGAATGTGGTAAAATTTACGGGCTGCAGTTTCATCCTGAAAAAAGCAGCGCCGGCGGTTTGAATATTTTAGAAAATTTCTGGAATATGGCAGTTAAAGAAAGCCAGAGCTAAAATTTAAAGAATTAATGTATTGTATTTTAAAAATGGATATTACAATGGATTGGTATAAATGGAGGAAACTTCTGTATGATAATAATACCGGCGATAGATTTAATTGATGGCTGCTGCGTAAGACTTACAAGGGGCAAGTTTGACAGCAAGAAAAAATATTCTGAAGACCCGGTCAGGGTGGCGCGCAAATGGAGAAAAGAGGGGGCGGAGTGGCTGCACCTTATTGATCTTGACGGCGCGAGAACAGGAAAATTAAAAAATGTAAAAATTATTTCTGAAATAAAAAAGAGGATAAATATAAAAATACAGTATGGCGGCGGAGTCAGGGACAGCGCAGCAATAGAGAAAGTCCTTAAAGAAGGTGCTGACAGAATCATACTGGGGACAGCGGTTATAGAGAATAAAAATTTTTTAGATAGAAGCATTACAGGTTATAGGGAGAGGGTTGTATTGAGTCTTGATTATGGAAGAGACGGTATAATATTTAAGAATGGCTGGCAGAAGGATGCAGGAATAAAAATATTTGAGATAATAAAAGAAGCCGAAGACCTTGGGGCAGAAGAAGTTATCGTAACGGATATCTCAAGAGACGGCACTCTTGAGGGAATTAATATTGATTTTCTTAAAAAAATATTAAAAAGCTCCCGTCTAAAGTTTATAATTGCAGGTGGGATAGGAAGCATTGATGATATTATTAATCTTAAGAAAATTGGGAGCACGGGTATTATGGGAGTAATAGTGGGCAAAGCCCTGTATGAAGGCAAAGATAAAATTAATCTTAAAAAAGCAATAAGGATAGGAATGGGAAATGATAACTAAAAGAATTATTCCATGTCTGGATGTGGATAAGGGGAGAGTTGTAAAAGGAGTACATTTTGTAAACATAAAAGATGCAGGAGACCCTGTTGAGCTTGCTGCTTTTTATGACAGAGAAGGTGCTGATGAAATAGTTTTTCTGGATATATCGGCGTCACACGAGGGAAGGGGGACCGTAGTTGAGCTTGCGAGCAGAACGGCAGAGAAGGTATTTATACCCTATATAATAGGCGGAGGAATAAGTAAAATAGAGCATATAGGGAAAATACTTAAAAAGGGTGCGGATAAAATTTCCATCAATACATCTGCATTTGAAAATCCTTCCCTGATAAAAGAAGCTTCCAGGATTTTTGGAAGCCAGTGTGTAGTGGTAGCAATTGACGCAAAATACAGGAGAAAAGATTTCTGGGAAGTTTACACAAGAGGTGGAAGAGAAGAGACAGGCATTGATGCGGTAGAATGGGCGAAAAAGGTTGAAGAACTTGGAGCGGGTGAGATATTGCTTACGAGCATGGACAGGGATGGAACGAAGGATGGTTATGATATTGATTTAACAGGTGCTGCGACTTCTGCTGTTAATATCCCTGTAATAGCTTCAGGCGGGGCAGGAAAACTTGAACATTTGAGAGATGTGATAAAGTATGCCGACGCCGACGCGGTCCTGGTGGCTTCTATTTTTCATTATGGCGAGTATTCTATCAGGGAAGCGAAGCAGTATCTAAAATCAGAAGGAATAAATGTAAGGATGCAATAATCTATATTACATGGATGGTAATTAAGGTTTAAGGCAGTTTTTAATGGTATTGCAGTATTATGATAGTTAAATTTTTATTATAGATATGTTATTTTTTCTGGTTTTTTGT
>JAYEJA010000077.1:0-2556 GCA_034660395.1 Actinomycetota bacterium | reverse complement strand
ATCTCATGAAAGCTACGGTTCCTGAGATCAATGAAAAAATTTACCATGCTATGCCGGATGTAGTAAGAAACGGCAGGACCTTAAAATATAAATAAATTATGGATATAATTAATGATATAGAATTAACCGAATATTTTTCTTTATATGAATTTGAGTGCCCCTGCTGCCGGCGGGTTATGTTATCACCGGACCTTTTGGCCAGGGTAAATCATTTAAGGATGATGATAAATAGACCCATATATATAAACTCCGGGTATCGGTGTCCGAAAGAAAATAAAAGGGTAGGGGGAGTTTCCGGTTCTTATCATCTCCAGGGTATGGCGGTAGATATTCATGTAAAGGATTTTTTACTTTTTGATCTCCTTCTTTTTGCCCAGGAAATAGGTTTTAATGGTATTGGATTTTACGAAAAGGAAAATTTCCTGCACCTGGATATCAGATCCGGGCAAAAGCGGGTCTGGAAAGGAAGAGAGTTAATTGGATATTGAGTACATGCTTAAATTAATAGCAAATAACGGATTCCCCCTGGTACTTTCCATCTACCTGGTATGGAAATTAGAGTATTTTATTAACGAAATAGTCAAGAATCAAAAGGAATTCTCCCATAATGTTACTGCTGAAATCAAGGAAATCAAGCAGACAATCAATGAATTACGGGTTGATTTTGCAAAAAATCAATGAGACCGTTGATGTATAAGGTTTTTAGCGTTTTCTCTTAGACCTTCAAATTTGGCGTATACGGGGCGTATTTAAAAAATATGATGATTCATACCAACGGACTTGAAATAAGTGCTTAAAATGCCCTTAAATTGAACCTTATTTTTCCCAATCTCTGAAATTCCCTGTTTATAGCCCATAATTCAGCAATATTACCCTTAATTCTCCTATTTGCTCTCTATTTATCCACATTTATAGGTATTTTGGGTATAAGCTGTGAAGAACTAAGAAATACTTTATTTATTGCAGCAGTTTTAGGCATTAAAATAATTTTTAACGAATAACGGGTTTTAAATAGATAAATTAATTTGACATTGGTATATCATAGTTATATTATGAGCAGTAGTAAGTAATAATTATTTATTATTAATGGAGGTATAACTATGAGTAACCAGTTGATTGCCTCTGACCTGTCTGCGTCTACCTGTGCAAACACGGCAGACAGGTGCAACGCACAGGCAGAAGAAATTCCTTCTACTGAAATAGTAAACAATTGGGACCATGAAAAAGCCTGGAGTATTTTCAAATTTTTAGATGTTAATGAGGAAACCAGAAAAGATTATCAATACCGGATAGGCCATTTTCTTAATTTTATTAGTAATAAAGGTTTGAACCAGGACAGTTTCCTGGAATATAAGAAGTATTTAAAACTCCGGACCGATTACACGGTGGCCACAAAAAACAAATATTTGATTACCGCTAAAGTCTTTTTAAAAGAATTGAACCGGAGAAGATTACTGCCGGTCGATATCACCCAAAATATAAAATCATTCAGCCATTCTAAAAAACACAAAAAAGAAGGCCTAAATGATCAGGAAATCGAAAAGCTAACCTTTGCCTTAAAAGAGCTTCCCCACAACCCTCACAATACCCGGATAAAAGCAATAATTGGCCTGCTGGTATTGCAGGGATTAAGGCAAATAGAGATAACCCGGTTAGATGTAAAAGATATTGACCTTATAAGAAAGACAGCTTTAATCGAAGGCAAAGGCAGAGATGATAAAGAAATAATTTATCTGCATCCGGAAACATCAAGACACATCAAACGTTATCTAAAAGCAAATAATCTCAAAGACGGCGCCCTATTTGTAAGTAACAGCAACAACAGCAGAAATATCAGAATTACTACCAGAGGATTAAGAATGATTATAAGAAAAATATTGAGAGATCTCGAAATCAATAAGGGTGTTCATGGATTCAGGCATTATTTTACTACTACCTTGCTTAAAAATTATCAGGGTGATCTTTTAAGGGTCTCCCAGTATACCAGGCATAAAAGTTTGGAGATGCTGCAGGTCTATAATGACAATATTGAGATGGAAAATGATTTACCAAAATATTACAAAACATTTAAAGGGGTAAAGTTTTAAATTATGTTTAATAAAAAAATTATTGATTTTAGTACATTGTGTTATTCAAAAAAACTTAAAAACATTATGAAATTACCAAAAGAAGAAAGAGATACGGAACTTAAAGAATTTTTAATAAGTTTAGGAGGCAGCACTACTGGGCTCTTAAATACAAAAACAGGACGATACGTAGAACATGGTTTAGTGGATAGGATAATAAATCTTGTGAGGTTGCATAAAGAAGAAAAGCTTTGGATACTAGCATTTCTGTCTGCAATCGCTTCAATATTTAGTGCCTTAGCTGCCTGGTATGTTGTTATGAAGTAGAAATATTTTATTGTATCAATTTACATTCTACTTCCCATAACTCTAATTACAGGAAGTAGGATTTGCAAAATTTTATAATGCTATAATGTTTTAATATAATATCTAAAAATAATTAAGAAAAAGTGCTAAAATTAAAAAGCAGGTGAAATAATATGAACCAAAA
>JAYEJA010000076.1:0-2570 GCA_034660395.1 Actinomycetota bacterium | reverse complement strand
TAATCTTAACTGGAAAACCGGCTAACTGGGTAACCGACTAACCAAAATGGAGTTGTATAAGATATGGACAAAGAAAAAATAAATGTGGCAAACCCCAATCATTCTCTATGGACCAATGCCATTGAGGTGACTATCATTATTCTACTCATTTCAACTCCTCTGGTTTTTTATCCTTATCTGGTGCGGATATTTAATCCCCCGAAGGAACTGGCCTTTAATATTTTAGTGATAATCGGCCTGATGCTCTGGTTCCTTAAAATGACGTCTCAAGAAGAGGTTAAAATTACCCGTGCTCCCTTAAACCTACCCATTTTAGCTTTTATGGTAATTTGCTCCCTCTCTCTGCTCTGGTCTAACAGTCCTATGGTGAGCCTTTTAGAATTACCCCTATTTTTGGCCGGCCCAATACTATATTTTATAGTAACAAATAATATCAAAAGTAAACATCAAGTCAATCGCCTGCTCACTGCCTTACTTGTCACTGCCAGCTTATTAGGCATATACGGTATTTTCCAATATAACGGGATAGATTTTGCTTTTTGGAAGGGTAATATTGCTAGATCGAAAGTCTTTGGACTTTTCGGTAATGTCAATTACTTTGCCGAGTATATGATTGTGCCGCTTCCTCTGGCCATCTCTCTTTTCTTTGCCGTCCGAAACCGCTCCTACAAAATTTTACTCCTCGTAGGAATACTGGCGATGGGAGGAAGCTTAATCCTAACTTTTACCCGGGGGTCTTATCTAGCCATAGGAATCTCATCCCTCTTTATGTTCTTCCTTTATATGGCCAGCCGGGGCAAAGGTTTTATTAAAGAGCACAAAAAAATCTTTATTTTTATCCTTGCCTTTATCGTCTTAACAACTTTTCTCTTTGCACTGCCTAATCCGTTAAATAAACCGGGCACGGTTATCTCCAAAATAAAGAGTAGAATCTCTATTACCCAATTTACTAAAGGTTCATCTCTTAAAAGAAGGGAAGCTATCTGGGGATTTACTGCCCTGATGATTAAAGACCACCCTATACTTGGCTCGGGATTGGGAACTTTCAAATACAATTCCCTGAGCTATCAGGCTAAATTTCTTGACCACGGTGATAACCGCCGCCTTTATCCTTATGGAATTGCTGATAAAGTGCACAATGAATATCTCCAGCTTGGAGCAGAGATAGGGATGCTGGGCTTAGGAATCTTTCTCTGGCTCCTCATCACTTATTTTAATTACGGAATAAAACTTCTAAAAAGATTAAAAGACGAATATAAGCAGGGAATAGCAATTGGCTTAATGGGAGGGGTAGTTGCAGTTTTAATAGATGCTGTCTTTGGTTTCCCCCTGCACCTGCCGGCAACTCTGGTACTTTTCTGGCTGTTTATAGGGCTTGTCGTTTCCCTAAATCATTCTGAAAATCATTCCGGGCAGAGGCCAAAAACCAAGAGCGATAAAAGCGACAGAACAGAAAGCAATATCTATAGATTTAAGCCCCTCTTATATCTGGTAATTATAATATTATCTTTATTTCTCTGTGTAATGGTATCTCGCCCCTTTGTTTCTCAAGTTTACGAATTTTATGGTGTTGAGTATGCCAAAAAGGCTGATTACGATACAGCTGCCAGGTATTTTCAAGAAGCCTTAAAATGGAATCCTTATTTCGGGATGATGTATTATGATCTCGGACAGATCATATCCAAAAAAGGCATTTACACACCAGCCATAGAAAATTTTGAGAAAGCAGAAAAATATATGGACCATCCTGATTTACCCTCGAGGTTAGCCTATCTTTATTTTAAAAAAGGCCAGCTGGACAAGGGAATAACCAAACTAAAACAGGCGATAACTTATCAGAAGACTGAAGGAGCGATGGTTCCCCTATATACTGATTTAGGAAATAATTATATGAGGGTGGGGAGATACAAACCGGCTGAGATAGCTTTTAAGAATGCTCTTAAGATAAATCCCAAGTATGTTAATGCCCATTATGGGCTGGCGGGGGCTTACCTGCGGCAAAACAAGATAGATGAAGCTCAGGAAGAGCTGAAAAAGATTATTGAGCTTGCCCCGGACAGCCGGGAAGCCCAATACGCCCGGGAAACAATCCAAAAAATCGCCTTAGAAGAATTAAAAACCCAACCGACTGAAACCGACAATCCGTAATAATGGGAGGGGATCAGTTGGCCAGTTTGCCGGTTACCCGGTTATCCGGTTAGTTGGCTAACAAAATATCAAGTCTCCTCCCCCTTGAGGGCGAAGATTAAATCAATATATCTCCTCCCCCTTGAGGGGGGAGGATTAAGGTGGGGGTGAAGTAGGGGCTTGATAAATCAAGCCCGCCTGCCTTACATGTCATTCCCGCGAAAGCGGGAATCTAGAACATTTATACTTACATATGGTAACTGGTCAATTATCTTAATCTTTATCTTAATCGGCCAATCGGCCAATCGGCCAATCGGTAAATCTAATATTTGGAGGTCTTTTTAATGCCAGAAATACAAGAAGAAGAAATTGATTTGCGTGAATACATCAATGTCTTACTAAAAAGAAAAGGAATTATTATTTTAATATTTTTAATTGCGGTT
>JAYEJA010000075.1:0-2604 GCA_034660395.1 Actinomycetota bacterium | reverse complement strand
AGATTTTAAGGCACTCATTTAAGCTTTTCAAAACTTTCGAGAATTTCAAGCAACCGTCTTCTCATATTTTCCCTTGAAGCCTGACCAATTCAATTCTTTAATAGCCGGATTGTTACAATATAATTAGCAATTATGAGCCAATCAAAGAAAAATATACCTTTATACATATAATATAGAAATGACGCTTTATATTTGACGAATACATTATTATATGATAATATATTCATATAATCCTTAACTTTACTGAATTCAAAAAATACCCCGTTAGATGCCTATTTATCTAACGGGTTTTATTTTTTAAAGGTAGGCATCTGACGGGGTTGAAAGAAAGGAGGTGAAAAATAATGGCAATAGTAGTAACAGTCCCTCGTGATTCATCCTTACAGTTTAGACTGGTAGTAGGCACCAACCCGGTAACCGGGGCACCTATCGTTAACAGTAAGACCTTTAATAAGGTTAAGTCTGCTGCTATCGAACAAGATGTCTATGATACAGCTACCGCTTTATTGGGTCTGCAGAAGTATCCTTTGGATGAGATCAGACTGAAAAGAGAATCTCAACTTACAGAGTAGAAAATTAGTCGTTAGTGAATAGTGAATAGTCGTTAGTAGGAGGGGAGGAATATGGAAGCAAAGGAACGGCTAACAACTAAAAACTAAAAACCGATAACGGATTTACCTTCTGGTAAATCCTTAAGAAGGAGGTGAAAAATATAATGGCAACCGAATTAGGAGAAGTAACCACTTACAAGAGACTGTATATGCAGTTTAGAGATAGTGCCGGTAAATTAGTAAATCTAACCTTAAATAATCCCAAGAACGTAGATGATGGAGACTATGTGGACTTTGCGGCACAAGATGCGGCTATTGAGGGAGTGATGGATACCATCCTCGCTAAGAACATCTTCCATAATAATGGTAATGACTTAGTAGCCAAAGTCAATGCAAGGATACTCGATTATAAGTCTACTGATGTTATGGATGTAGGAGCTTAACCCTGTTTAGTAAATACTCACTTAATAGGGTTAATATATTATAATATTCCTCCTCGGAAGGGACCGCGGACCTTCCTGGGGAGAGAGACCTGTCTGCGTGCGAACACGCACAGGCAGAAAGGAGTAAAAAATGTTAGAAGTATTTATCACTAAATATTTATTAGATTTTGTTTTAGTTTTTCTGGTCGGTCTGCTCACTAAATATATGGTAGATAAGTTTGGCCAGGATAGGGCAGATAAGATAAAAGAGGCAATACTTGCCGCCATGCTCTGGGCAGAAGAAGAGCTGGGGATAGGGAATGGTGAGGAAAAATGGAAAATAGCCTGGGTAAAATTAATCGAAATATTAAGGAAACAAAAAGTTAAATTAAAAGAGGGTGAGATCTCCTATGTAAAGGATCTTATGAAAGCCACTGTTCCGGAGATTAACGAAAAGATATATAGGGCTATGCCGGATGTAGTGAGAAACGGCAGGACTTTAAGATATAAATAAATTATGGTTCGAATTAATGATATAGAATTAACTGAATATTTTTCTTTATATGAATTTGAATGCCCCTGCTGTAAGCGGGTTATGCTGTCTCCGGACTTACTTGCCAGGTTAAATCATCTAAGAATGGTTATAAATAAGCCAATATATATCAATTCGGGGTACCGGTGTCCGGAAGAAAATCATAGGGTAGGGGGAGTTCCCGGTTCTTATCATCTCCTGGGTATGGCAGTAGACATCCACGTCCAGGATTTTTTGCTTTCTGATCTTCTCCTTTATGCTCAGGAAATAGGGTTTAGGGGAATTGGTTATTACGAGAAGGAGAACTTCTTACATCTTGATGTTAGACCTGGAACCAAACGCTTTTGGAAAGGAAGTAAATTGATTGGATATTGAATATGTACTAAAATTAGTAGCAAATAACGGCTTCCCCCTGGTGCTTTCTGTATATTTAGTATGGAAATTAGAATTTTTTATTAACGAAATAGTAAAGAATCAAAAGGAATTTTCCCATAGTATTACTGCTGAAATCAAGGAAATCAAGCAGACAATTAATGAATTGCGGGTTGATTTTGCCAAAAATCAATGAAACCGTTGAAACATAAGGGTTTTAGCGTTTTTAAAAAAAGCTTCTAAAACGGCGTATATGCGACGTATTTGATCTGACTTAATGAATCATACCAGCCACCTTAAAACAGGGGCTTAAAACAGGCTTATATTAGCTCTTATTTTTCGTGATTCCGCAAATTCCCAGTTTTAACCCCTCTTTTCTCTTATATTCTCTCTTTATCTTCTGTTTGCTCCATATTTATCCACATTAATACCCTATTTTGGGTATAACCTGTTAAGAACCAATAAATATTTTCTTTAGTGAATTTTAAAAGGGCAGAATAATTTGACATTGGCACATCATAGTTATATTATAGGCAGTAGTAAGTAATAATTATTAATTATTAATGGAGGTATAACTATGAGTAACCAGTTGATTGCCTCTGAAGAAGTTCTTCCTGCTGAAATAATAAACCATTGGGATCGGGAAAAAGCCTATAGCATTTTTAAATTTTTAGATGTTAATGAGGAAACCAGAAAAGATTATCAATATCGGATAGGCCACTTCCTT
>JAYEJA010000074.1:0-2615 GCA_034660395.1 Actinomycetota bacterium | reverse complement strand
ATATCTGAATATGTTTTTTATAACAGTACGGGTATTAATCTAAAAAAAGAAAATGTTGCCGAAAGTTATGGAGAACAATTTGAAATGAGCGGTTTTAATTTCTTTTTTGACAGCAGGGAATTTAAAGATGGAAAACATGCTCTGTATATCTATGCACATTCTCCTGAATTCGGGTGGGATTACAAAGAAGCAGAGATAACTATAAAAAATTAAATTACAGTTAAATATGAATAATGAATAAGAAGATTATTGATAAAAAAATATTCAGGTGTCCGGAATGCGGTAATAAAGACTTGTTATTTGAAGAAGGTAAAATAAAATGCAGTAAATGCGGTGCTTCTTACAGGGTTGATGATAATAAATACTTTTTTGTAGAAAAATTAGACTGTCCTGAAGATTTTATTGACAAACTTAAATACAGATTTAAAAGATTCAGCGGTTTTTACACTTTTCTTATAAAGGTTATAAGTCCCGTTTTTACATATAATCAGCTGGGCAGGTTCGTCAAAGCTTATGTTAGAAGAAAAAACGGTTCATTTCTTAATCTCGGCAGCGGCAACAGGGTGCTTTCACCGGAAATGATAAATGTTGACATTCTTCCTTATAAAAATGTTGATATCATTGCAGATATACAGAATCTTCCTGTAGCAGATGGGGAAATGGATATTGCTGTATGTTCGGCAGTTCTTGAACATGTAAAGGATCCTTACAGGGTGGTAAATGAGATTTACAGGGTATTAAAGAAAGGTGGCCTTACTTACTGTTATATGCCTTTCATATGCGGATTTCACGCAAGCCCGGATGATTATACGAGATTAACATATGAGGGCATGAAAGTTTTATTTAAGGATTTTGATATAGTGGAACTTGGCGTTGGCGGCGGTCCTACCAGCGGCTTATTGTGGGTACTTCAGGAGTGGCTTGCGACCTTGTTATCTTTCGGCTCGAGAAGACTTCATTTTATATTTTATGTTTTTTTTATGTTAATAACTTTTCCCATTAAATACCTTGATATCATTCTTTCGAAATTTCCGACTGCGAAAAATATTGCCAGCGGGTTTTATATTATTGCAAGGAAAAAAGGTGATGAAACTTAAATTAAGGATAGGCGATTATAATATGAAAATTTTATTTCTTAAAAATATAAAGGGAAAGAGAATTAGAATATGGATAATTTAAATATCCCTTTTAATAGGCCTTCTATAGTGGGCAACGAATTAGATTATATAAAGCAGGCAGTTAGAGACGGGAAGATTAGCGGGGATGGAATTTTTAGTAAGAAGTGTTCCGAATTAATGGAGCAGAAGTATAAAATAAAAAAAGTCCTGCTAACAACATCCTGTTCAACTGCTCTGGATATGGCCTCTATTTTAATCAATATTAAAGATGGAGATGAGGTAATTTTACCTTCATATACCTTTGTCTCAACGGCCAACTCGTTTTATATGAGAGGTGCAAAGTTAAGGTTCATTGATATAAGAAAGGATACCTTAAATATTGATGAGAGTAAAATAGAAGAAGCCATAACACCGCAAACCAGAGCGATAATAGCTGTTCATTATGGAGGTGTCTCCTGTGAGATGGATAAAATTTTAAATATTGCAAAGAAATATAATTTATATGTTATCGAAGATGCCGCACAGGGAATTGAATCTAAATATAAGGGGAATTACCTTGGGGCTATGGGAGATATCGGTTGCCTGAGTTTTCATGAAACGAAAAACATTACCTGTGGTGAGGGAGGGGCAATCCTTATAAATAATAAAAAATTTTTTGAAAGGGCGGAGATTATAAGGGAGAAAGGTACTAACAGGAGTAAATTTTTTAGAGGTGAAGTTGATAAATACACCTGGGTGGATGTCGGTTCCTCGTATTTACCATCCGAGATTTTATCAGCTTTTTTATATGCCCAGCTTGAAAATATAGGGATAGTTATAAACAGCAGAAAAGAATTATGGAAATACTATTATGATAATCTTGAAGAACTTGAAATAGAGGGGTTTGTTAGAAGACCTATCGTCCCACAGGTTTGCAGCCATAACGGGCATCTTTTTTATATTATCGTCGGGAGCGAGGCTGTAAGAAACCTGCTGCTTGAATATCTTAAAAGCAGGGGGATACTGGCAATTTTTCATTATCCGCCGCTGCATCTATCGCCGATGGGTAGAAGAATGGGTTATAGGCAAGGCCAGCTTCCTGTAACCGAGAAAATTTCTTCCAGGCTGGTAAGACTGCCTTTATTTTTTGGTCTGACCAGAAGTGAGCAGGATACAGTGATAAAAAATCTTAAAGGATTTTTTAAAAGTAAAAATAACGGTTATTAAATTGCACTATAATTATTATCCGGGGGGAAGATAATCTTGGGAAAAAAGGATACCTACAGATATATTCTGGAAAATAAAATACCGGAGAAACACTGGTGGTACAGGGTAAGGAATAATCTGATAGGTGCAATTTTTAGGAGGATATTAAAATTAGGGGAAGAAGAAAAAAATAAAAATATACTTGATGTGGGCAGCGGTTATGGTCAGTCATTTTGTGTACTGGAGAAATTTGGCAATATTTACAGTGTTGATAGTGATAAATATTGTACGGACTACCAGAAGGGCAGTTAT
>JAYEJA010000073.1:0-2638 GCA_034660395.1 Actinomycetota bacterium | reverse complement strand
AGATTTATTTGAAGATAGAGTTTTGGGATGGCACTTAGAAATAGCCAGGTGCATGATAACTATAAATGAGGATAAAGGTAATAAATATTCTGAAATAATGGCGCACAGTGGTTTTGCTGTACTATCAGTTATATTCAATTATTTTGAGATGATAGGTAAATATAAAAATCCTGATGTAAATAAACCTAGAGAATTATTTTATTTAGGTTTTGAAGACGTATATCCCGAATATAGCAATCCTAATTGTGCTAAAAATCTTTACGAAGAAGGTCGATGTGGAATGTATCATTCCGGTATAACAGGAAAAGGAATTGACATAAGTGGGGGATACCAAAAATCTGTTATTTATGAGGATAAAAGAAATTTAGTCCATATAAACCCACATATATTAGTTAGGGATTTGATAAAGCATTTTTCCAATTATATAGATAAATTAAGAAACTCAAAACAAAGTGACTCATTGATTGAGAACTTTGAGAAAGCTTTTTCAAAGTACTAATAATTTTTATATGATTTGCATAGTATATGAATAAAAATATTACTGATAAAAGGCTATTAAATTAAATTTAGATAACGTTAATTTTTTATTAATTGACAATTTGTCAGCATTCAAATATTATAACAATAGCTCATCTACCATGTGTAGAAAGAGTACTGGTGTCGTCCTAAGGGGCGACATCTGCTATTTTTATATCTTTTTAAAATATAAGTTAAATTGTTTTCTTAATTTTCTTTGAGTGTGTTTTCTATCAGTAGGATAAGCTGTTAATAATAAAAAATATTTATTTCTTTTACCAAGTACAATTATATAATTAAATTTTTCTAACCAAACGCAAACTCTTTTATCTTTATGCCCTTTTCTTTTTGAGCTAATCTCCCATATTAATATACTAGGATCTTTACAATTTATTATTATTGGTTTTGGCCAATTAATTCTCTCACATCTTCTTAAATCAGGTGTTCTATTTTCTTCAACTTTACCTTCAGATATAATATGCCAGAATCCACATTCCTTACCATCTATTTTAGGATTTGTTAATATACAAACTTTTTTACTCTCATAATTAGGTGGATTTTCTATTAAGTCTCTCCTAAATATTCTATAAATCTCTCTTAAGTACTTCTCCCAATTACCTTCATACATATCAATACAAATAGTATCCGGTAACCAGTCAGGTTTATCTGGCACTATATACCCTCACTTTCTAGTTCTATAGCCCTCCATACAAATAAATTAAATTTTTCTTCTTTAAATAATGTTGAACTAGTTAAGTCGTATCCGGATAAATCTCTAATCCTATTAATTAAATGGATTTTTGCATTACTCGTTTCTAAATTTCTATTGTAATATGCGATTGCTCCAATAAATAAGTCTACTAACTGTAATATTTCTACTTCATGGGATCTAATAGTTTGGATATCATCAATAATATCTCTTGAAAAGTCATATATATTATTACAGAGGATTTCGTTAAGTTTATAAACTTTTATTTCGCTTCTTGTATCTTTGATATCTAGATATATTTTATATTTATCATTGGGGTTCAATATGGCTTTTAATAAATTAAAATACATTTTGTAATACCATGTATCATGAGTCTGGGAGAATCTTTTATGAGTAAGTTTTGATTTATCAGGAACAATAAGAGCTCTAAAGTTTAAATCATTATTATCAAAAAAATAATTTATTATATCTTCGTAAAATTCAATTTTCCCTTTTGAAACTTTTGTCCATTTTATTTCAAGGTTTCTAGATAATTTGTGTTTATTTTTGATTTCCCTAATTCTAACATTAATTTTTCTTGTTTTTTCAATCGGACACCAGATAGCACCAAGGACCATAACTTTTTGTTTATCATTCTCTAGATGGCAACTTTCATCGCAATATATATTATAATTCATCTTTAAGCTCTTTTATCCTCAATTCATATTGTTAATCTATTTTATAATATTTAAAAATAATAATATACAGTATTGAATAGTAAAACGTTAAATTAAATTTAATGTAGCCTGTAAAAAATAATATAAGAGACTAAAACAGTTGGACATTTATTTATATACCCTAAAAATAAATTTATTGAGAATTTAATTCACAATAATAAACAGTTTGCTTAGTAAAATTATTAATCCAATCATTTGCTAAAAAATTATTAAGGAATTAAGATTGTAAGAAAAGATTTTAGACCAAATTATGCAAGACATCTTTAAAAATTATATTCAATCAATATCTTCTAAATTCTCGCATGAGGAAACCACCGAAATGGGTTACCGTGCCGACTTTGAAATTTTATTAAAGGATATTTTTAAGTCAATTAACGTCACGCGATTTGACCATGATGCTAGAGCAAGGGAGGGCAATAAACCGGATTTTGTGGTGATCAAGAATGGTATTCCCATACTTTATATTGAGACAAAGAACATAGGTACTTCTTTAGATAAAATTGAAAAATCTGAACAGATGGCTAGATATTATGGATATACAAATTTAGTTTTAACAGATTACCTGGAGTTCCGTTTTTATAGAAATGGGCTTTATTATGTAGAGCCAATAAAAATAGCTGAATATAATTTAAAAACCAGAAAAATTACTTCAATACCGGAAAACTATGAATATTTGGAAAGAACATTAATTGACTTC
>JAYEJA010000072.1:0-2651 GCA_034660395.1 Actinomycetota bacterium | reverse complement strand
AGAGATGGTGAGTTTGGAATCCCCCTTATACATTATTTTGGGAGAGAATTGGGTTGAAGGATTTTTTGATTTCTGTGAGGAAATAGAATTAATTTATGGACCCACGAGTACGTTAGGAGGTTATCCTCTGATAGAAGGAGTAGAAAGGCATCTTGAGGATATAAGAGAATCTAATAGTATCTTGGTAATTCCTCCAATTCCTGAAGGAATCCAGGATTTCCGGGATTTAGAGAGCAAATATCCTGATTTATGCCCTCTTTCCTATGATGAGTTAGAATCTGAACTAGAATCTTATTCTTCACCTTTGCTCTATTTTTCCCGGGATCTTCAGGCAGATAAGATTAGGGGAATTATTGTCGCCGACCAGGTAGACACGTCATTAGCAGAACTATTGAGTGCAGAAGATATACCTTTAGACGTTTCTTTCCGATATGAAAATGGGCAGTTGCAGATTTTAAATGAATAACTAAATACGCATTATTAAAGAAATTGGCATAATGGGAAAGCATAAATAAAAAGATACTACTTAAGCAGGGATTGTTAGCTTATATAAAGTAGTTATTAATGGAGAATGAAAAAGGCTCTTGATAAATTCAGGAGCCTTTAATTTTACCTCCTTTTATATACTCTCATATATTTTTCGCCCGTCTACGAGGCTTCTGGAAATCTCATTTTATATTTTTGATAGAAAAATTTTAAAAAAGTAGCTCCTAACACATCTTTTGTTTTCTTCATCTAAATATTACTTAAATCTGTCGACTTCTGTATAAAAGCACGCCATTAGCTAATTTCCCCTAAACTAAAATCCTTATTTTATAAGCATTACTTATTATGATTTGACGCCATTTTGGCGTCTTTTTTATTATAAATGCGCAATAGAGAAAAGGTAGAGTATATTTATTCTAAAAAGAAATAAGTTTTTTTATCGGGAGTAAATTTTAAAAATTAGAATAATTTGACATCAGCATATCATAGTTATATTATAAGCAGTGGTAAGTAATAAGTAATAATTATTAATGGAGGTGTAACTATGAGTAACCAGTTGATTGCCTCTGAAGAAGTTCCTTCTACTGAAATAATAAACCATTGGGACCAGGAAAAAGCCTGGAGCATTTTCAAATTATTAGATGTTAATGAGGAAACCAGAAAAGATTATCAATACCGGATAGGCCACTTTCTTAATTTTGTTAATGATAAAAGATTAAACCAGAATAGTTTTTTAGAATATAAGCAGTATTTAAAGCTCCGGACCGATTACACGGTGGCCACAAAAAACAAGTATTTAATTACCGCTAAAATCTTTTTAAAAGAATTAAACCGGAGAAGATTATTACCGGTTGATATTACCCAAAATATAAAATCATTTAGCCATTCTAAAAAACACAAAAAAGAAGGCCTAAATGATCAGGAAATCGAAAAATTAACCTTTGCCTTAAAGGAACTTCCCAACAGTCCTCACAATACCCGGATAAAAGCAATGATTGGACTAATGGTATTGCAGGGATTAAGACAAATAGAAATAACCCGGTTAGATGTAAAAGATATTGACCTTATAAGAAAGACAGCTTTAATCGAAGGTAAGGGCAGAGATGATAAGGAAATCATTTATCTTCATCCGGAAACAGTAAGACATGTCAAACGATATCTGAAAGCAAATAATGTAAAAGATGGTGTATTATTCGTTAGCAAGAGTAATAACAGCAGGAATACCAGGATAACTACCAGGGGATTAAGGATGATTATAAAGAAAGTTTTGAAAGATCTCAATATTGAAAAGAGCGTTCATGGATTCAGACACTATTTTACCACCACTCTACTTAAAAATTACCAGGGGAACCTTTTGAGAGTTGCCCAGTATACCAGGCATAAAAGCTTAGAGATGTTGCAAGTTTACAATGATAATATCGAGATGGAAAATGATCTGCCGAAATATTATAAAACGTTTAAGGGAGTGAAATTTTAATAAATTAGTTGGGGGTAAAAATGAAAAATTTATCAAAACTACTATTGCTTATTTTTTTTCTAATATTAATATTATCTACTAACCTTTCTGCTTCGGGTGAACCATATAATTATAGAGAAGTTTGGAATTCTTGGACAGATTACCAGAGATATATCTATTTATGGGGATTTAGTGACGCTAGAAAACAAATTTGGGTTGAAATTAGCGGGATAATAAAAGAATTCAGAGAGGACGAAACACTATCCTTGTATGAGTTAAAAAGTTTGATCGATCTTACTAATAAAATATCAATTATAGAAACAAATGCAAGTATTACTGATTATGAGGAAATAAATATCGGACTTCAACCGCTTGACCTTAAAGTAATAAGGGACATAATGAATGATCTATATAGAGATCCAGCGAATGCTTATATTAATTTCGAATATATGGCTTTTGTAGCTAAAGATAAGTTATCAGGGAGGCCGATAGAAAATAAATTAGCAGAAAAAAGAAAATCAATCAAAGAAGCAGAAGAAAAAATGCATGATTTAATTACAAAATAAATCGTATAAAATTTTCTCTACTTCCCATAACTCTAATTACAGGAAGTAGGATTTGCAAAATTTTATAATGCTATAATGTTTTAATATAATATCTAAAAATAATTAAGAAAAAGTGCTAAAATTAAAAAGCAGGTGAAATAATA
>JAYEJA010000071.1:0-2670 GCA_034660395.1 Actinomycetota bacterium | reverse complement strand
GTATCTTAAGGTAGTATATATACCTTTTTCATACATGTAATGGGCAAGTTCATCCCTCTTATCATTATTAAGCCGTATAAAGTAGCTAAAGTAAGAGTGCTGCTCGCCTTCTTCTGCATCCATCGGAATTTTAAGCCAGCTTACTTTTCCTAATTCCTCCTGATAAATATCCCATATGTATTTTCTATACTTCTGGTGACCATCCAGTTTTTTCAGCTGTGCCAGTCCGATGGAAGCACTTATATCATCGGGAATCATTTTTGGAAAAAAATCAACGACATTATATTCCCACCATCTTTTTTTTGCGACAGAGGCTTCAAAGCCGGACTTCTCAATACCGCAGTACCTGAGCGCCCTTGCCTTCTTCATCATTTCTTCATTATTTGCGGTAAGCCCGCCTGCCTCACCAATTGCAAGATTCTTAACTCCGTCAAAACTGTAAATACCTATATCCCCTATAGAGCCGCAGTACCTGTCCCCTATCTTTGAATCAACTGCATGGGCCGCATCTTCTATAACAGGAAAGCCCATGTTTGTAATTTTATCCATCTTTACCGGCTTGCCTCCATAATGCACTACCATTACCGCCCTGGTTTTATCCGTTACTGCCGGCTCTATTGTTTCCGCCGTAATATTCTGGGAATCAAAATCAACATCCACAAATACCGGTTTGCACCCATTAAGTATTATTGCTGTGGCACAGGAAATCCAGGTAAGGGAAGGTAAAATAACCTCGGAACCGGCGGGAAGATCCAGCAATTTCAGCGCCAGATGTATGCTGTTGGACCCGCTGTCAAGCATTACGAAATCCTCGAGCCCCAGCCTCTCTGCAAATTTATCTTCAAACAGTTTTGTTTTTGGTCCAATGCCAATCCACTGATTTTCTATACTTGTGCGTATCTCTTCAATTTCTTCCTCCCCAACTTTGGAACCGAAAACTGAAATCATGTTAATCCTCCCATTAAGTTCTAATTATCTTCAAGATTATATTTTAAATAATTAAATTTGTTAATGTTTAATTTCATGGGTATATACTCTTTCTCTCTACCTGCCTCCTCAAAACCATTCTTTATGTACCACTGCCTCGCCTTATTATTTTCCGGCAGAACCATAAGTGTAATTTCCCCATCGTAATTATCAATAATATAACCGCACATCAGTTTTAGCGCCCTTCCCATTATTCCCCTGCCGCCAAATTTCTTATCGCCAAGAATTACATTATACACATCAATGGTATTATTTATAAATCTAAAACCGATACACCCTACCTTCAGACCTTCAAATTCAACAATAAAAATATTTTCCTTTCCATTATTTTTATAAGACTTAAACCATTCCTCCTGCTGACCGGCATCTATTTCCTCCTTATAAAAGAAATACCGGCGGTTTTCGTTTCTCCACTTCCTTATTAGCTCAATATCTTCTTTTTCAATACTCCTGAGGGTAATATTACCTTCAGAAGAAATGATTTTAATTTTTTTCCTTACAGCCATCTATACGGCCTTTACCCTTTTAATTATTTTTTTAAAATTAAGAAAAATTACTTCCATCGCCTGTAAGAAGGATTCCTTTATAAATAGCCATGTATATTTTATTCGCTTTTTACTATTACTTAACCCGTCTTTTCTCCGAATTAAATCTAAAAACACACTCTTGTACCCCCTGCACATAAGTTCTGAATTATAGGGATATTCTTTCATCTTATTAAAATAAGAATCATAACCCACTATCAAATCACTTAGCTTATCCTCAATATTGCCGGCTCCTTCAAACATTACCCCGAAACCGCTGCAGTATTCCGGAAGCGCCCCGCTATTCCTGTAAAGGAGCGGAAGACCGCACATCGCCCCTTCTATGTGGTGCATTCCTGCCGGTTCATTTACCGACCCGGTTACATAAATATGATTTTTTTTAAGCTCCTCTGCCAGTTTTTCCCCTGACAGGGGAGGAATCACCTTCATACCGTCAGGTCTGGCACTTTCCGGAACCCTGCCTATATAACTAAACTCAATTTTTATCCCTTTTATAGAGTCCATGGCGGCAAGCTTATTATAGATATCAAAACCCTTTTTAAAGCTGTAGCCCCAGTGGTGGGTAACAATCCTTATGGGAGAATTGCCATTCCACTTCCTTAAACCTCCGGGGTTAAAAACTCCCCTATCCGCGCCGTTTCTAACAACAGATGAGCCGCTCCTCTTAAAAAACCCTTTTTTTATAAAAAGGTCCCTTAAAAATTCACTTATAAATATGGTATAGCCTGCGACTTTATTGGCCCTCATTAAGTATCTGTTAACACCTCTGGTACCCTTCCTTTCATCACATTCATTTATCCTGTGTACCACCACGGTATCCGGTTTTTTAATCAGATACTTTGATATCTGCTTCTGGTTATATGCGCCTGACTCAGAAGTTATACGCGGCTCTGTCAAAACTATTATATCTATATCCCTGTCATCAAGGCCTGAAGTTACTTCCCATCCCCTTTTCTTTAAATATCCGGACAGACTTACGGCAAACTGGTTACCTCCGCCCCATGGTCCTTCCATTATATTTGAACCAATGGAAATTTTATATCCCACCGGCATTCACCTCTTTTCTTCCCGACATGCCTATTGCCAGTGAAGTAGCAAGTGAAAGACAGACCATAACCGTGGGAGCAGTCATGTAATT
>JAYEJA010000070.1:0-52567 GCA_034660395.1 Actinomycetota bacterium | reverse complement strand
GCAAGGACCGAAGAAGCCCTTGGTAACAATAACATAAAGCTCTGTCATAAATAAAATAGTCATATATGAATAAGAATAGCTTCCTTTTTATTATTTATCGTTTTAAAGCAGGGATTATGGGTTATGGGTAAAATTTTTAATGATATAACTGAGACGACAGGCAACACTCCCCTTGTAAGGATAAACAGACTGACAGAGGGGGTAAAAGCTACAGTTCTTGCAAAAATAGAGTCATTCAATCCCCTTTCCAGTGTAAAGGACAGGATAGGGGTTTCAATGATTGAAGCTGCCGAAAAAAGGGGCTTAATAAATAAAAATACGGTGATAGTAGAAGCAACAAGCGGTAATACCGGTATTGCGCTGGCTTTTGTATGTGCTGCAAGGGGATATAGATTGATACTTATCATGCCTGATACAATGAGCATGGAAAGAAAAAAACTTTTTACTGTTTTTGGTGCCGAGCTTATCCTGACCGACGGCTCCAGGGGGATGAAGGGGGCCGTGGAGGAAGCAGAGAAGATTCAAAAAAGCATTAAAAACAGCTTTATGCCGGGGCAGTTCGATAACCCTGAAAATCCTGCAATTCACCGCAGGACTACAGCCTTAGAGATATGGAATGATACTGAAGGGAATGTTGATATATTTATTTCAGGAGTTGGAACCGGAGGAACAATTACCGGTGTAGGAGAGGCATTGAAAATTAAGAAGCCAGCCATAAAAGTAGTGGCAGTTGAACCTTCCGGCTCACCTGTTCTTTCTGGAGGCAGCGCGGGAAATCATAAAATACAGGGTGTGGGAGCAGGCTTTGTCCCGGAAGTACTTAACAGGGATATAATTGACGAGGTTATGGCGGTTTCTGATGAGGATGCAGTGGTTATGACCCGCAGGATAATAAGGGAAGAAGGAATTCTTGCAGGTATATCAGGCGGTGCTGCAATGTGGGCTGCGTTGAAGATAGCGGAACGCAGTGAATCGGAGAATAAAAATATCGTAGTTATACTGCCGGATACTGGAGAAAGATATATTTCTACGCAGATTTTTAATGATTGATAACTCATTTCATTTTTTAAGATATGCTTTTAAAAGCATTTATATACAGTAACTTAAGGCATTATTCTTCGGAAAATTTTCAGGTCCCTGATTAATAAAGTTTAACTATAAAAGTTTTTATTACTAAGGCGGATATACTTTTATTCAGAATAAAGCATTTGATAAAAATAATAATGTCCCATAACTCTTTTTATATAATCTCTTGATTGTTCATAGGAAATGCTTTCTATGAATTCATCTATATCTTTGCTGCCTCTGTCAGAAACCCAGCCGCTCATTCTACCGGGTCCGCCATTGTATGCACCTAAACAGTAAAACCTGTTCTGGCTGAAGTTATCAAGCTGCTGCCTCAGGTAAAAAGTGCCCATTCTTATATTTATTTCTGGTTCAATGAGCATACCGATAGCGAAGTCGGGGATACCTATCTGACTGGCGATTCCCTCCCCTGTTAAAGGCATAATCTGCATAAGCCCGCGGGCTCCGGCGTATGAGACTGCATCGGGCATGAAATTGCTTTCCTGTCTTATTACTGCCAGGGTAAAGAGCGGGTCAAGGTCGTACCGGCTGCTGTATTCTTCGACAATTTCTTTAAAGCCGTAAGGGTAATAAAGATAATAAATATAATCAATATAGTAATCATCCAGTTCTGATTTTAATCTTTTAAGATTTTTCCCGATTAAATTAATGGAGCTTGAATAATTGCCGGATTCAAGAAACAGGACTGCAATTTCAACAGTTCTTTCAGGATTTTCCTCAAGTTCACTGCTTGCGGCATTTATTTCCAGTGATGCGCTATTAAAGAATTCCAGGGTTAAAAGTTCGATCGCCTTATTTATATGGCCGGCGCCGGAATCTTCATCCATTGCTGAATCTGCAGTTAACCCGGCGTCCTCTTCCTGCGCATCAGAATTTTCGGGTATTGTAATTGAATAGCCGTAATTTTCAGGGTTTAATCCTTTATTTATTTTTTTTATATCAGCGCTGATACCCATTTGCTCAAGCATATCATGGGAAGCAAAGGTGTAATATGAATATGAGCATAAATCTATGATTTCTCTATATAAACCTGCTGCTGTATCGTCTTCCCCCATTTTCCGGCAGCATTTTGCCTGCCAGAATAAACCCTTTTCTTTAAGTGATGTGCCTTTATATGAAGATGAACAGCTGGAGAAGGTTGCCTTTGCGGAGCTGTAATCACCCGATCTGTATTGAATTAAACCAAGTTCCCATAATGCGTCAGCCAGCTTATCGCCACCCGGATACTCCGAAGGAATTCTTTTAAAGTATGCAGCTGCATTTATATAATCATTATTTAAAGAGTATATTCTGCCGATTCTGTAGAGGGCATCATCGCTGAAATTGCTGGAAGAAAATAGATTTACAAGTTTATTATAATACGATATTGCTTCATTATCCCTGTCCAGGTTGGCAAGGGCCCCGCCGGTATAGTATAAGCTGTCATCGGCGAATATTCCGGAGGTGTTTTTATCGTATGCCAGGGTAAGGTATTCTATAGACCGGCTGTAATCGCGGAGCCTGAAGTAGCACATTCCTACCTTGAAAAGAGTCTTGCCGTGAAGAAGGAGTGATAAATTATTCAGGTAATCTTCCGTTAGAATGACGTTATACTCGTCAAGGGCATTCTGGTAATTATAGGAATTAAAAAAGATATCCCCCCTTTTGTAAAGCTGGTCTGCCGTGGGGACGAACTTTTCTGCCGTTCCTTCATCAGAAAGCCGGTTTAGATTCTCCATGGCGATTTTCGAGTATTCGCTGAGAGGGAAATTTAGCCATATTTCTTTATAATTATTGTAGGCATCAATTTTTTTATCGCTTTTTTCCTGGCATAAAGCCATCCGGTACAGGCAGTAGGGCATATAGGAAGAATCGGGAAAATCGGTGCGGAAATTCTCATAATTTTTCTCAGCGGTAAAATAATTTTCTTTGATATAGAATAAATCGGCGTATTCTATATATGCCTGTTCCGCCCATACGCTGTCAGGATAATTATTTATTAGTTTCAGGTAATACTCCCCGGCCTTTCCGTATTTTTCCTGCATAAGAAGACTCTTTGCCATATAGTAGAAAATATGGTCCTGCAATATTATGTAATTGTCCTTTATTTTATTCAGGTAATATTCTGCAACAAAATAAGAGCCGTCTTTATAAAAGCCCATAGCTTCGGTAAAATAGGATCTCATTTCATCAATATCTGAATTATCAGCAGTGCCGGTTGAGGTATTTAATTCCCCTGTATCTGTCGGGCTGTTTTTATCAGGGGGGTCTTCTATGTCTTCATCATCATTACCCCCTTCTTTGCCGGAATCTTCATTATTTTTTTCTTCTTCGGAGGTGTCATTTTCAGCTGGCAGGTCACCGGTTTCTCCACCAAATTTAAATCCAAAAAATTCAAAATCTATTTTACTGCATGCCTGACTTATAAGTATCAATAAGCAAATGAGGATTACTAATATAAAAAGTGCAAAATTTTTAATATTTTTATTATTCATATAATCATAATAATTTTTCCGGTAAAAAAGATTTTACTTTACAAATCCCTTATTGTAAATAAAGCAGCCCCCATTGCCGGTATCGGTTAAAAGTAACAAATATAATTGTAATAATATAAATTTAAGAAGATAATTATATTAAAGTAAAATTTTTAAAGAGCTTTTAGTCTTTTCCAAAACCTGGATTATTAAGTATATTTAGAGGGTATGAGTGAAGTTTGAGGTTTTTTAGAAGAAAAAAGAAAGTCGGAGTAGCGTTAAGCGGCGGAGCTGCGAGAGCTCTTTCTCATATCGGTGTCCTGGAAGTGCTGGAAAAAATGGGCGTCAGGCCACAGGCAATAGCCGGTACAAGCATGGGAGCCATTATTGGTTCTTTTTATTGTACTGGTGTAACACTGGAGGATATGAAGTCGTATATCAAATCAATGAACTGGAAAAGCTTTTTACTTTTCTCTGACCTTGCGCTGTCCAGGACCGGGGTTATAAACGGACGCAGAATTGAAGAGGTTTTAAAAAAATTTCTGGGTAATAAAACTTTTAATGATTGCAGGATTCCTTTTTGTTGTGTCGCAGCAGACCTGGTAAAAAGGGAAAAAGTGATTTTGTCTGAAGGAAAGTTGATTGATGCTGTTAGAGCTTCAATTTCTATCCCCGGATTTATTTCTGCTGTTTATCTTGATAAAAAAATACTTGTAGATGGTGGGATAATAGAACCGCTGCCGGTAGAGTCCATGAGTATTTTTGATGTTAATTTCATGATTGCTTCATCTATAAGTTTTGATATGGAAAAAGAGAAATATACCCGGTTTTTAGATGAAGAGGGCAATAGACTGAGTTCTGAAGAAATGAAATTCAAGCAGAAGAAGGAACCCGGCGAAAGGTCTATTAAAGATAGAATCTTTAATATTAAGAAAACGGTAATGATGAGGGAAAGGGTTCCTGAAAAGCTTTCGGTAAATAAAGTTCTTGATACAAGCTTCAATATAATGCACCAGCAGCTGGTCAGGAATTCAATTAAGAGTGCTAACATAGTTATAGAGCCTGAAGTAGGAGACTTCGGTTTTTTTGACCTCGTGCGCGGCAGCCAGATAATACAGAGGGGAGTAGAAGCTGCACAGAAAAAGATACCCGAAATAAGAAGAAAATTATAGTTTGCTGACTCTTAATTATAACCGCTTAATAATTTTGACTGTCTTGTAATGTGGGTCTAAATCTGGTAGTGTTACTGAGGTTTAGCTTGAACAGGCAGTTTGAGAGCTTTCCATTTGAATTTTTATTAAAAATAATGCATGTAATATTAATTATTGGAGTTGATTGAAAGTGGGAGGACTGGCAGGAGTTGTCAGCTTAGAAAAAAAGAAAAAAAATAAAGAAAAAATAAATTTACTTCTTGATAGAATATCGCACAGGGGGAAGAAAAGAGAAATTTACGATATCCATGGAAATTATATTGGAATTAATAGTAATTATGAACTGAGAAACCGGGCAGGGGAAAATATAATTTTAATGGACGGAAGGATTTACAATCTTGATAAGCTGCTTTCAAAGTATGGAATTGAGAATAGCGGTAAAAATAGCCCCGATATTAATAAAGTATCTTCTTTGTTTAATAGTGAAGGGGAAAAAATATTTGAAGAATTCCAGGGTTCTTTTGCCATGGCATTGAGTGATGCGGATAACAATCTGTATCTTATGAGGGACGTGGTCGGAGGCAAGCCGCTTTATTACCTTAAAGATGATGGTACCCTGATGTTCGCTTCGGAAGTAAAATCCCTGGCCGGTATCAGTAAAAATATTAAGGAATTACCGCCAGGCTCATGTATGTCTAATTTTAAAAGCCCCGAGAGAATAAAAAAGATAAGGGCGGAAGATTACTCGGTCATTGATAACCCGCAGCCCGGAGAGTTAGAGGATAAGCTAAAGGAATATCTTCTAAAATCATTTGATAAAAGGATATCCGGCAGGGATCTTGCATTCGGTGTCTGGCTCAGCGGCGGGCTGGATTCCAGTATAGTAGCGGCTCTTTTAAAAGAATTTTCCGAAAAAGTATATACATATTCGGTCGGATTTGAAAACTCTCCCGACCTGTTATCAGCGAGGGATGTGGCAAAATATCTCGGTACAAATCATACCGAGTACAAGCTGAATGTTGAGGAACTTTTTTCAAGTATACCGGAAGTGGTTTACAGCCTGGAATCTTTTGATGCTCCGCTGGTAAGGAGTTCACTGGGGAATATGGTCGTTTCAAAAATTTCTTCTTCTTCCGATATGGTTTTTTCGGGAGAAGGAGGAGATGAATTATTTGCCGGATATAATTACTTTCTGGATTTTAATTCTTCTAAATTAATTCAGAAAGAGATAGTTAAAGCAATATGCGAGCTTCATAACACTGCGCTGCAGAGAGTTGATAGAGTAGCAAATGCTTACGGCGTTAATGTTAAACTCCCTATGCTTGATGAAGGTCTGATTGATTTTGTCCTGGAAATACCTCCAGGGAAAAAAGTTAGAAAGGACAAAAATACGGGAAAATATATATTACGGAAGATGGCGTCCAGTTATTTACCGGAAGCTATAACATGGAGGGAAAAAGATAAGTTCTGGGAAGGTTCGGGAATAGAAGATACGCTGGAAAAGAAAATAGAAGATATAATGACTGACGAGGAGTTTGAAAAAGAAAGAGAGCTGCCCGGTAATGTTATGCTGAGGAATAAAGAGGAAGTTTATTACTACAAAATATTCAGGAAATGCTTTTCCGGAGTGAATTTTAATAATATTATATCCCTTACCATGGATTTTAATTAGTCCCTGTCTAAATTGCGCTTTTTAGTTAAATTACTTAATAACTGTTAGTTATTCGAACAAGCTGCATATTTATAGATGTTTAAATACTTATTATAAACTAATATTTACTATAAGTAATATATAGAAATATATTAAAGCTTTTATTGCCTGAAAGTATTTGAGCCGCGAAACTTATTAAACCGGTATACCGTCTAATCATTTAAATATAACCCCGGGGAAAGGAAGAATTATGTTAGCAAAGGTCTCATTGATAATTGTGGGTATTCTGGTTCTGGTGATGGGCGTGATGGCAGTTATACCTGCACTGTCCATCGGGGCTGAACCTATGTGGCATGCCATTGTAAAGATGGTGGTTGGAGTAGCAGCTGTAATAATAGGGATAGTGGCAAAGAAATAAAAAATTCTACAGGTGGCCGGGAAGGATTTTTATTAAAAAAATTTTCCCGGCCGCAATCCTTTAAGCAATCCTTCCGTGTTTTATTCCTTCTTTTTTAACTATTAAGCTTTTAAGTAGTATAATTAAAAGATATTTTTAATTATATACTAACAGGGGTGATTGAAAGCCATGAATAAGGTCCGCCTCGGGGTTATAGGTCCCGGTCTTGTATGGGAAAGGGTTCATGAACAAGAATTGAAAAGGTTTACCGATAAATTTGAGATAGCTGCTTTTTGCGCCAGGAGTGATAAAAGCAAAAAGAAAGTGGAAAAGGAATATCCGGGGATCCCTTTTTATAGAGATTATAAGGTAATGTTAAAAGAGCCGTTTATAGACGCGGTAATTATAATGACGCCCATACCCATGAATCCGGTAATAGCCGGTGAAGCCCTTGATGCAGGAAAAGATGTATTCGTGGAAAAACCACTGGCTACGAATTCTGCAGACGCGGGAAAGCTGATAAAGAAAGAAAAAAACAGCGGAAGGAAGATTTTTGTACTGGAACAATTTGTCCACAGGAAGTTTACGGATAGGATGATAGAAATAATTAACTCCGGTAAGATTGGGGATATCCTCATGTTTGAAAGAGTTTACCATGGTTACATAGGTACTAAAAAAGAGGATGAGATGAATTATGGGAATACGGAGTGGAGGATGAAACCGGAATATCCCCTGGGGATGCTGATGGATGGAGGAATACATGAAATCGCGGCTCTCTCAAAAATTTTTGGTAAGCCCCGAAGTGTTTTCGCAACCGGTGTTAAATACAGGCAGGATTCCTATGGTGATTATGATTATGAGTCAATGATTTTTGAATATAAAAATAATCTAATCGGCACATTCTGTAATTCCTACTATCTCAACGGAAAAAAGAATTGCCTTATTATAAGAGGGACAAAGGGTCTGGCGTATTACGAAGAAGGTTTAACGGTTACAGTAGAAGAAAATAATGGTGGTAGAGATATAATAAATCTAAAGGGCGAGAGCCCTTATGATTTAATGTGGGGAAATTTCGTTGACTGCCTGGATAAAGGAATCAGGCCTTATTACACATCGGATAAAGCATTAGACGACCTGGAAATTTTTGAGGCGATAGGTAAGTCGTTAAAAGAAGGTGTAAGGGTAACGGTCGCAGGATAGATTATTTTTTAAATTCCAGTGAAAAATCTATTGCGTGAGAAGAATGGGTGATTGCGCCTGCGGATATGAGGTCAACGCCTGTTTTGCATATTTCTTCAAGGTTCTCGAGGTTTATGTTCCCCGAGGCTTCCATCAGGCAGGGGGTACCTTTTTTCCCCCTGACTCTTTTAACTGACTGCGTCATCTGTTCCGGACTCATATTGTCAAGCATTATTATATCTGCCCTGCCGGCAATTGCTTCTTCAAGCTGGGTGTTATTTCTTACTTCTACCTCAATTTCCGGAGAAGAAGGTGCGTTTGCCCTGACTATTTCTATAGCTTTTAAGATTCCCCCTGCTGCGATTATATGATTGTCTTTTATAATAAATCCATCATAAAGGCCAAAGCGGTGGTTATATCCGCCCCCGCATAGAACTGCATATTTTTCAATTCTCCGTAGAAACGGCTTGGTCTTTCTCGTATCTTTGATTTTAACTCCGTAGGGCTCTGCAATCCTTACAAATTTAGCTGTAAGGTCGGCAATACCCGACATGTGCTGGAGGAAATTAAGGCAGATTCTTTCCGCTTTTAATATTGATAGAGTAGAACCGCTAATTTTACAGATTTTATCCATATATTTTAATCTGTCTCCATCATCTCTTAACTTTTCAAATTTTATACCGGCATCAATTTCTTTCAGCACAAAGTCTGCTATGTCAACACCGCTCAGGACAGTGCCGCTTTTTTCCTTGCAAATGATATATGCAGATGAATTTTTATCAGGTGGAATTAAATACTTCGAGGTAATATCTCCCGAAGCATTTAAATCCTCTGAAATTGCTCCGCGTATTATGTCTATTACTTCATTTTTTATAATCTTTTTTTTCATCATTGCTCACGGCATTCTATGTATATTTAAAGTAGACCCTGTTTTTCTTAAGTATTATATGTTTTTTCCATTTTTTGTCATCCTTTGAGGGGAAGTCATTTCTCTGGTGCGCTCCCCTGCTTTCTTCCCTGAGGCCTGCCGCCTTTATTATGAGTCTGGATACTGTTAGCATATTTAAAAACTCCAGGGCATTTTTTTCTTTAGTGTTATAAAAATCTTTATTTTCAATATAACGGTTAACAAAATCGCCTGCTTCTTTCAGACTTTTTGCATCCCTTAAAATACCAACTTTTTTGGTCATAACATTTTTTATTTTCAAAATAAGTTTATCTGTTTCCCGGCTTCTGTTATTTATTTTTCCTGTCTTGTCTCTTCCGCCTTTTGCTCTGTCAATAATCATGTCTATACCTTCAAATACCCTTTTTTCGTCTTTTTTATTTTTACGGCTCAATTTATTTTCTATATCTTTATAAATTTTCCAGCCGTAAACAAGGCCTTCAATAAGTGAATTGCTTGCCAGCCTGTTTGCGCCGTGCGCTCCGGTTGCTGCTGCTTCACCGCAGCTGTAAAGCCCTTTTATATTTGTCCTTCCATTATAGTCAGTCTTAACTCCGCCGTTAAGATAATGTTCTGCTGGTGATACTTTAATTAAATCTTTTTTTAAGTCAAGGTTATTTTCTTTTAATTTGAATATAATATTTGGAAAGCGTATTTTAAGATAGCTCTCCTGGATGTGCCTGGCATCAAGAAAGACATAATCGGTGCCGCAATTATCCATTACTTTTATCATTTCTTTTACCACTATATCCCTTGGGGCAAGTTCTGCCTTGGGATGTTTCCCAACCATAAATCTTTTTCCTTTGCAGTCTATCAGAAAGGCGCCTTCCCCTCTGAGAGCTTCGCTTATTAGAAATAATTCAGACTTTTTTGTTCTAAAAACCGTAGGATGAAATTGAATAAATTCTATATCCATGATTTCCGCACCTGCCCTGTAGGCCATTGCGATACCGTCGCCGGTCGATATGGAAGGATTTGTGGTAAGATCGTAAAGCTGTCCTATTCCGCCGCTCGCAATGACTATATTGGGTGAAGGATGTATATCTATTTTTCCTGTTTTCATGTTTAAGCCGATAGCGCCCAAACATTTGTTTTTATAAACAAGAATATCAAGTACAAAGAATTCAGAAATAAAATTTATCTGTCTTAAGCTTTTTGAATAGGAAACCAGTTTTTTTTCAAGCTCCTCTCCAGTGGCATCTCCACCGGCATGGAGTACCCTTGGCATGCTGTGCCCCCCTTCGGTGGTAAGTCCAATTTCACCTTTGGTTATGTCAAAACTAACTCCTGCTTCTATCAGGTCTTCAATCATTTTTGGCGCCGTTTTAGCAAGTATCTCAACCGCCTTTCTGTCACATAAGCCCTGACCGGCGTTTATGGTATCTCTATAGTGATATTTCCAGAAATCGGGTTTCTTTATAGCGGCTGCGATACCGCCCTGGGCGTACCAGGTCGTTGAGTCAGATAGGGAACTTTTTGTAATGACTTTTATATTATTTTTATCTGACAGCCGCATGGCAGTAGAAAGCCCTGCAATTCCGCTGCCGATTACGAGGCAGTCAGAATATTTATTAATTTTTTGTGAAAATGATGGGTTTATTAGATATTCTGGCAACATATTTATTTTATAGATAACATTCTATCCATTGCCGATCTCGCTTTCCGGATAATTTCATCCGGGAGCTTTATTTCATATTTTTCATCTTCCAGCGACCATAACACCTTTTCCGCATTTATTAGTTTCATATCTGAACAGATAACATTGCCGGTGACAGGATAGAAGGTTTTGTCCGGATTATCTTTTTTGAGTTTGTGTATTATTCCAATTTCCGTACCTATTATAAAAGTCTTTTTTTTGCTTTTTTTTGCATATTTTATCATCCCTGCCGTGGAATCAACTTTATCGGCGATATCTATTACATCGGGTTTGCATTCGGGATGAACGAGAACTTCAGCATCAAGGTGCTCTTTTTTAAGCTTAATAATATCTTTTACACTTATAATTATATGCGTGGGGCAATAACCTTCCCACAATATGAGCTTCCTGCCGGTTACCTTCTGTGCGTAGCTTCCAAGATACCTGTCCGGTAAAAAAATTATTTCTTTATTTTTAGGAATAGACTTTACTACCTTTACAACGTTGGCAGATGTACAGCAGATATCACTTAGTGCCTTAACCCCGGCAGAGGAATTAACATAGCATACAACAACTGCACCGGGATGTTTTTCTTTTAGTTTCTTAAGCTGTTCGGCGGTTATCATGTCAGCCATTGGGCATCCGCTATTTTTATCGGGAATTAAAACTTTTTTCTCAGGAGATAAGACTTTGGCAGTTTCGGCCATGAAGTGGACACCGCAAAATACTATGATTTTTTTTCTTGTTTTTGATGCTTCTAAACTTAATTGGAAGGAGTCACCTGTAAAATCTGCAATACCCTGGACTTCTCCTATCTGGTAATTGTGGGCCAGTATAATAGCATCTTTTTCCGTTTTTAGCTTAATTATGTTATTTAAAAGTTCAATATTAGATTCCATAATCCATCTCTTATAGCTCCGTAGATATTTTAGTTATTGTAAAACAACATTTATAAAATTAAAACAGGTACTTTTTTTGACTTGATAATTGAGATAACTTTCTCTATATTAGCCGGTAGGTGATTATATAAAAACGGAATTTTCCCTTGACACACATAATTGTTGATATATAATAAAAATCCATGATATAATCATTGGGTATGCCCCAATAGCCCAATGTGGTAGAGGCAAAAGACTGTCAATACTATTTAAATATAGTTTGATTTATTATAAGATTAAAAAACGACCCTATGCTTGGAATTAGCAGACGGGCCTGTTTTGGAAACAGGTGAACGGTGGAACGTTCGTCCGGGTTCAATTTCCGGTGGGGTCACCTTTTTTATACAAACAAAAAAGCAACCCCTACGGATTGCCTCTTTGTTGTGGAACGTTCGGTAAGATTGATAAAATCTTACAATAATAATTTTACTATTGTTAAATAAATTGTCAAGTTTAATAATCCTAAAGAATTTTTCTAATATATTTTGGTGGAATTAATCTAGAGTCCTTAATTATGGAATCCACCTGACTCATTATTTCAACTGAAAAAGGATTTAAAAAATCCAATATTTTATTCTTATAGTTCTCAAACAATGTTTCTTTGTCAATATCATTAACTTCTCTCAAATTAATAACCATATCTTCTGTTAAGTTGTTGGATGTTTCGCCTTTTAAACAATAGATACAATTCTCACACACTTTATCCGAGCTCCAATTGTCAATATACCATTCTACTTCTGATGTAGTAAAACAATAATATATTTTTGCATTATCAAAATCATTGTTTAATAAAATTATTCTCTTAAACATTTCGGGAGGTAAATTGGGTAAATTACGAGTTCTAATTACATTCCCTCGTATGAGTCCATTATTAAATCTTTGCAACAGGATAGGGTCAGGTATAACAACCATTTTCTAATTTGTCTACATATCTTTGATTCTCGGTATCTATTTTTATTAAGCCCTTTATTAATTCCCTTTCTTCTTCCGGTAAGCCCTCAAGGAATAAATAATAGTCTATTTCTTTATTTTTTTTTGTTCTCTTACAGGTAGCATCCTCGTGTGCAATATCAATTAATTGCCATGTTCTTAAAGAACCATATTCTTTTAAAACTTCCCCTATTACTTCTTTCTCGGAAATTGACAATGCACCAAAATCACTCATCTTTTTTAATTTAAATCCATACTGGTCATTTACTTCTAAATAAATCGATAAAATATCTTTATTAATTTTACTATCCACAACTGAATATTCAAATTCATCGTCAAGCAACTCATTGAGTAAATCAAGTGTTTGACTTGGGGCGGGACCTCTTTTCATGTGGTAATATCTATCCCCCAAAACGACTCTACCATATTTCCTTAAATGTGCTTTATCAATAAAATATAACAACTTAGCTATGCGTAACTTATCAAGCTTTTGTTTGTTTTGGGAAAAAATAGTGAAAACATCAAGAAGTTTTTCTATATCATAATTCATAATAATTCCTTATAATTAACTTTAATCAAAATTTTAGCATTGTTTTTATATATGTCAAATTAATAAATAGCATTAGCGAGCAACAAGTCAAAGCTGTTATTTATATCCCTATGATTATACCTAAAAGAACATTCATTTATATAATCCTGTAAATATTTCTTAGATATTCTGTGGTATGTACCATAAAAAGCCCTTTTAGCTATAGCCCAAAAACTCTCTATTGTATTGGTGTGAATATCACCGTCAACAAACATCTTGGTATGATCTACTCTGAAATGTATGTAATTTGTACCCATTAGTTTATCATACCCTGTAAATTCATCAGATATAACTTTTACATTCTTGCCCTTACAAACTTGGTTTATAACATCTAATAACTGCTTACCTGTAAGTTTCTGACCTCTTTTATTTGGGTTTGCTACTCTTGCAAATACTTTTCTTTCTTCCCTGTCTACTACTGCAATTATCGGAGTTTTAGTTGTTCCCCTGCCCCTTTTTAGACCACCACCTTTCTTATTTTCATCTCTCTTGTTTTTCTTTCGTGGTTTTCCACCCACATAGGTTTCGTCAATTTCAACTATGGTATCAAAGAAATCATCACTATTTTTATCTTCTATAGCTCTACGTATTTGTCTTAGCATTCTCCATGCGGTTTTATAAGTAACTCCGATTTCTCTTTGTAGCTGTTTCGCGCTAATACCTTTTTTAGCATTTAAAACTAGATGAATTGCAAAAAACCATTTCTGCAAATCCGTTGTAGTCTTTTCAAATATGGTATCCTTAAATACTGAAAAGCTATTATTGCAAAGATTGCATTGGAATAATTTTGGATAATCTTTTCTGTGTACTACCTTATCAGAACCACATTTAGAGCATATAACCTTCTCTGGATATCTTATCTTTATAAAGTAATCAATTATGCTTTTTTCGTCTGGAAACTTTTTCATAAATTCTTTATAATTCACTTCATACTCCTATAATAATTTTCATATTATAAGAGTATTGTATTATATTATTTAATGTGTGTCAAGGGTTAATTCCGTATAAAAAAAAGTGATTCCAGGTAATGATTTATTTATTTTTATTTTAGTGTTATTATTGCAAATCCAGATAATTATTACTTTTAATTTGAATTAATATCTAATTCTAATGGTGGTAGGATTTTGAAACTGATAATAAGCGAGAAAGAAATAGCTGCTGGAAGGATTGCAAAAATACTGGCAGGGAATGGAGTTTCAGAGGAGAAGGTATATGGGATTCCTGTCTATCATTTTAACCTTAACGGTGAAGATTATAAGGTGATTGGCCTGAAGGGCCATATAATGAAGGTTGATTACCCGAAGGAATATGCGAACTGGTTTAAGGTAGACCCTGCGGAACTTATTGATGCTGAGATAGAAAAGGTTCCGGCGCAGAAAAATATAATACGGGCACTTAAAAAGGTTTCGGGTGATGCCGATGAGATTATAGTGGCTACTGACTATGATAGGGAAGGAGAGCTCATTGGCTATGACGCGGTACAGGTTGTTAAGGAAAATAAGCATGATGAAGATGCAGCTGTCAGAAGGGCCAAATTTTCATCTATTACTCCAGGTGATATAAATAAGGCGTTTTCAAAAC
This sequence comes from Actinomycetota bacterium, assembly GCA_034660395.1. Taxonomy (GTDB): domain Bacteria; phylum Actinomycetota; class Humimicrobiia; order Humimicrobiales; family Humimicrobiaceae; genus JAQVEM01. The sequence goes on along the minus strand of JAYEJA010000070.1, from coordinate 38,030 downwards.
CGGGTAAGGTTGATTTGAACCTTGCTTTTGCCGGGAGGGCAAGACAGGATATAGACCTGGCCTGGGGAGCTACATTAACCCGATTCATATCTCTTGCAACTTTTCAGGTAAAGGATAGGTTTCTGTCCGTGGGAAGGGTGCAGACTCCCACCTTAACTCTTATTGTTGATAAAGAACTGGAGATAAAATCATTCGTCTCCACCCCTTACTGGACTGTAAGTGTAAAACTTATGACTGAGAAGGGCGAGGAATTCGAAGCCGTCCATAAGAAAAAAAGATTCTTAAAAAAAGAGGATGCAAGAGCTGTATTCTCCGGAATTGGCGATAAGGGAAAGGTAGCCGGGATAAAAGAAAATATCAGAAATGTTAGGCCGCCATCTCCCTTCAACACTACCAACCTTATAATAAGCGGCAGTTTACTGGGTTTCTCTGCATCAAAAACCATAAATATAGCAGAGGGCCTGTATATGAATGGTTATATAAGCTATCCGAGAACCGATAATACCGTGTATCCTTCCTCTATCAATCTTAAAGAAATTGTTAAAGTGGTCGGTGCTTCGGGAGAGTACGCCCGGATGTCTGAAAAAGTTCTTGCCCGGGAGAAGATAGTAGCAAGCCGCGGCAAGAAGAGGTCGACTGACCATCCGCCGATTTACCCTGTATCGGCTGTGGACAGAAGCAAGATGAGCAGTGATGCATGGAAGATTTATGATTTAATTGTAAGGAGATTTTTATCCACATTAATGCCTGCGGCGAAGGTAAAGAATATAAATGTACATATTGATATAAATGGAGAGGATTTTGTCGCTAATGGTTCAAATATGCTAAAAGCTAACTGGATTGAATTTTATCCATATTATAAGCGCAAGGATGTTTTTATTCCGGAACTTAAGGAAGGCCAGGTGCTGAATATTAAGTCAAAAGATCTACAGGATAAAGAAACAAGGCCTCCCTCAATGTATACGCAGGGAAAACTGGTGGAAAAGATGGAGGAACTTGGTCTGGGAACTAAAGCGACTCGTCATACAATTATACAGAATTTAATTTACAGGGGTTATGTAAACAGTAATCCTCTGCGTCCCACTGAAAAAGCTATTGCAGTAGTAAAGATGCTTAAAAAACATGCCGGTAAAATATCTTCCCCCGATATGACCTCCGAGCTTGAAATGTATATGGATGGTATTGCTAGCGGTGAAGAGACAAAAGAGGATGTCGTTAAGAGGTCAAGGAAGATGTTAAAAGAAGTCATGGCTAATCTTCAAAATGGAAGGGATGAAATATCACGGGAGATAAAGAAAGGTATAAGGGAAGACCTGGTAGTAGGCAAGTGTCCCGATAAGAATTGTAAGGGGAACCTTGTTGTAATAACTTCAAAGAAAACTAAGAAGAGATTCATAGGATGCAGAGCCTATCCGGAATGCAGGGTTACATTTCCCCTCCCGCAGAAAGGTCTTCTGATTACGACAAAGGAAGTTTGTAAAGTTTGTAATTATCCCATAGTAAAAATTATAAAAAAGGGGAGAAAGCCCTGGAATTTATGCATAAACCCCGATTGTCCGGGAAAAGATGAAAAGTATAGAAATTACAAGGGTAACAAAAGAAGTAAAAAAACTTCTGGTTAAAGCAAGTTTCAGCCTGCCTGCCGATATCAGGGAAGCCGTAGAGCTTGCCATAAAAAGAGAGCCAGGCCGCAGGGCAAAAGATATTTTAAAGCTTATTTTAGAAAATGAGCAAATATCAGGCAGACAAAGGCTTCCCCTATGCCAGGATTGCGGGCTTGTATATATTGATATGGATATTGGCAGGGATGTCATTATAGAAAAAGCGGGGGAATTGAATAAACAGATAAACAGAACAGTTGCTGATACCTATAATAAAAATTATTTGAGAAAATCTGTTGTCAACGACCCGTTATACAAAAGGAAAAACACTTCGGATAATACTCCTGCGATAATCCATACTTCCTTTACAGGTGATTCCGGTATTCATATTAAGCTGTATTTAAAAGGCGGAGGAAGCGAGAACTGCTCTGCTCTTTATATGCTTGACCCTTCAGCTGGCGAGGAACGGATAATGGAACTTGTGGTAAAAAGGGTCAGGGAGATAGTTACAAAGTGCTGCCCGCCGGTGATACTCGGGATTGGCATTGGCGGCTCATCTTCTGAAGTAACTCAGATGGCAAGGGTTGCAAGCTTCAGGAATATAAAGAAAAGGAATCCGGATAAAAAGTATGAAGAACTGGAGGGCAGGATATTGGAAGCCGTAAATAAAACAGGAATAGGACCCCAGGGACTGGGAGGAGAAACAACGGCACTGGCATGTAATATAGAATATGCTCCCTGCCACATGGCGACCCTTCCCCTTGCAATTTTCATGGGCTGTCATTCAATGCGAAGGGCAGATTCAAAGATATCCCCTCCGTAAATATCGTAAGCCACAAATAAGGGCAGGTTTGATACCTCAATCTCAAAAACCGCCTCTGCCCCAAGATCGCTATAGGCGACCGGCTTTATATTTTTAACTTTTGTGGCAAGATACGCGGCAATACCGCCAATTGTTATGAAATAAACAGATTTATATTTTTTTAAAAGACCTTTTAAGTTATCATTTCTGCTGCCTTTTCCTATTGTCGCCTTAAGTCCCTTCTTCAGTAGCGGCTCTGTCAGATTATCCATTCTTGCGCTGGTAGTGGGGCCAATGCTTCCGCTTTTTTTCCCGGGTGGCGCCGGCGACGGCCCGACATAAAATATGGTGCTATCCTTCAAATTAACAGGCAGTTTTTCGTGCGAGGCAATGCTTTTTATAAACCTTTTATGGGCTGCATCCCTGGCGCCAAGTATGGTACCATTTAAATATACTGCGTCCCCCGCTCTTAAATTTTTAATTTTTTCCTCTGTGAGAGGTGTGGATAACTTGAAACCGCTGATTCCCATTTATATCTCATCAATGTCAATTTATTGTATCTTTAATCGTCACCGCTGTTGAAATACCTGTCCTTTTTAAAATAATTGTCATAGGAATAATATGATTTCCTGCGTGGAGTCTGTCTTTTACTCCTTCTTGAGCTGAATATTATTATAAATATTATGAATATTATAAATAGGACTATAATACCCAGAATTACGATTAAAAAGTATGTTAGGAATTTTGTTTTCCGCCCCTGTATATTAATTTTTCTTTCGTCACCGTATTTAATATTCCAGATGGCAATATTATTATCTCCTATAACATCGGCGTTATCACTGGTTATTTTTACCGGGAACTTTATCTGATATGTTATACTCAGGATTTCACTATCTGCGCTGGTCAGGTCGGCGATTCTCCGGTAGTCTGAATTTTTATCGGAGGAGGATAAAAGGGTGTCATCTATTTTCATATCAATATAGTCTTCAAAAAAGTATTCACTATAAAAAAAGTAATCGTCTTTCTTGAATCTGGCAAGAAATCTTTCAGGCGGCGTTTCGGAAAGGTTATCTATAGAGATATGCTGGAGAAAATTTATATCGTCAAAATCTATTGTGGATGTGAAATGGGTATATTCACCTTCTTCAAATACATCCTGCTCCCCATCCTGAAGGTTTTCAAGTATCTTCTCATAAAGAGATTGATTCTGTTCCAGAAGAGCTTCACTATTTTGAAGATATTCTGTTTTTACGGCGATATCAATAGTTCTCATCCCGGAATAATCGGTATTTAACTCGGTGAAAATTTCTATTATGGTAGGGTCGCAGGAAGAAATAAATGGCAGCAGGAAAATAAATAAGATAAGTATTATTAAAATTTTTAAGTAGCTTAATTTTGTCATGGTATTTCCGCTGTATCAATAGATAATTTTAGCATATTGAATATTAATGTTGTATAAGAAAATACCAGTTTAGTAAAAAGATTACAGGAAGCATTATATATTTGAAAGGCGCAGCTATCCGGATTTGATATTTCCTGATATGAATATATAAATAAATTACTAATTTTGGCACTATAAGAAAATTAGAAACTAAAATAGGTTAATTGTCGTTTATAATAGATGTGTTAAACTTTTAGTGCGATATAATTAATGCAATATAGATTTGTATCTGGCATAATATATGACAATTTATTTTTTAATTATTAAACTTCCCGGGTTTATATAAAATAGTGAAGAAAGGATAAGTGGGTAACTCTTGAGTCTATATATTGGGTATGACATAGGATCAATAAGCATTAACAGGGCGATTATTAATAAGGAAAAAGAAATAGTAGAAGTTCTTCCTTATACAAGACATTTTGGTGAGCCGGTAAAGTCAATAAAGAAGGATATAGAGAACATAACTAATAGCGTTTACCGGGATAAGATAAGCGGCATAGGAATTACAGGCTCCGGCGGAAAGGAAATTGCCGGGGTACTTGGTTTTAGATTCGTTAACGAAATAGAAGCGATAATTAATGGTGTAAAGTTTTTACATGAAGATGCCAGGACGGTTGTAGAAATCGGCGGGCAGGATTCAAAGTTTATCGACCTCGTTTATGGCGATTATGCAATGAATGAGCTTTGTGCCGCGGGAACGGGTTCCTTTATTGACCAGCAGGCTTCAAGGTTCGGGCTGACCATAGAAGAATTTGCCAGAATAGCATTGAAATCAAAAAATCCTTCAACTATTGCCGGGAGATGCAGTGTTTTTGCAAAATCAGATATGATTCACCTGCAGCAGGAAGCTGCGAGCGATGAGGATATAATACTGGGTCTCTGTTACGCAATGGCCAGGAGTTTTAAATCAGGTATTGCCAAAGGGAAAAAGTTTATACCTCCCATAGTTTTTTGCGGGGGCGTATCTTTTAACCGGGCTATTATCAAGGCATTTGATGATGTACTGGAAGAAAAAGTAATAATACCCCGTTACAGGGCTTCTACGGGTGCCATCGGTTCATCTTTAAGCATAGCATCAGAAAAATCAAAGGCGAAAATTGATATGTCGGGACTGGCAGGAAGTCTTGATGAATACCTTAGAAATTTCAAATACGAGAGAGAATCATTCGAACCGCTTAACCTTGCGGGCAAGAATCCATCGGATGGAAAAGTAAATAAATATAATTTTCCGGGGGAAAAAGTTGATGCATATATTGGTATAGATGTTGGGTCCATAAGCACTAATGTAGTGGCAATAGACAGGGGAAAAAGACTGATTGAGAAAGTCTATTTAAGAACGGCAGGAAGGCCTATAGAAGCGGTACGGAAGGGAATTGAAATAATAAATGATAGAATCGGAGATAAAATCAATGTAAAAGGTGCGGGAACTACCGGCTCTGGAAGGTATCTGATAGGGGATTTTGTAGGTGCCGATGTGGTAATAAATGAAATATCTGCCCAGGCAAAGGCAGCGGCGGATATAGATAGTTCGGTTGATACGATTTTTGAAATAGGCGGTCAGGACTCCAAGTTCATATCACTGGGTGATGGAGTGGTTATTGACTTTGAGATGAATAAGGTTTGTGCAGCCGGGACAGGCTCCTTTCTGGAAGAACAGGCTGAAAGATTTGATATAAAGATTGAAGATTTTGGTGATATTGGGCTTAAGGCAAAGAATCCTTTAAATCTCGGAGAGCGATGTACCGTTTTTATGGAAACAAATGTCCAGTACCATTACCAAAAGGGTGCAGGTATAGAAGATTTACTTGCCGGTCTCGCCTATTCCATTGTAATGAATTATATAAATGGAGTGGTAGGGAGGAAAAAGATAGGTAAAAGGATTTTTTTCCAGGGAGCGGTTGCCTATAATAAGGCGGTTGTAGCTGCTTTTAGGAATTATCTTGGAAAAGAGATAACCGTTCCGGAAAACCATGAAGTAACCGGCTCGATTGGGACGGCAATAGCAGTTCTTGAAAACCCTCCGGAAAAGACAAAATTCAGGGGATTTGAAAATATATCAAAGGTCAGCTATAAGCACAGCTCTTTTATATGTAACGGTTGCCCGAACAGTTGTGAAATAAAAAAGGTCTCCATAAAAGGTCAGCGCCCGTTATTTTACGGAGGCAGGTGTGAAAGATATGAAAAAGGCCGACACAAAAAAAAGGATATAGCTGACTATTTTGAAGAGCGTGAAAAATTTCTAATGAATTCATACAGGGGCAGGGATAATAAAGGAGCTGAAAAAGTTGGTATTCCTTTTTCCATGCTTACCCATGAGATGTACCCCTTCTGGAATGCATTCTTTTCAGAACTCGGATTTGATTTTGTATTATCGGATAGGACCAATAAGAAAATAGTCAATGACGGTCTTCAGCACTCGGTAACTGAGACCTGCTTTCCCATGAAAACCATGCTTGGCCATGTTCAGAACCTTCTGGAAAAAGGAGTAGACTATTTGTTTTTGCCCACAACCAGGGATATGCCTACCAAGGATAGTAATATTAAGGGTGAAAGAACAGGAAGCTATCCCTGCCCATTTATCCAGGGCTCATGGTCAATCGTAAAGTCAGCTATTGACACCGGAGATGTCAAAATACTCTCTCCCATATTCAATTTTAGTTTTAAAGAGTATATAAAGGGAAAACAGCTGGCAAAAATGGCAGAAGAGCTCGGGTGTAATAAAAAGGATATAAAAAAAGCAATAGAGGAAGCCTATGCTGCCCAGGGAAAATTCTACAGGTCTATCAGGGAAAGGGGTAGAGAGATACTGGATAGCCTGGGTGATGACGAAATTGTCATGGTAATAACCAGCAGGTCGTATAACAGCTGTGACAGGGTTATTAGTATGGATGTACCCAAAAAATTAAGGGAACTTGGTTTTAAGGTAATTCCCCTTGATTACCTGCCGGTAGATTCCGTCGACCTGTCGGAGAAGTGGCCGAATCTTTACTGGGAATTCGGTGATAGGATTATGAGCGGGGCAAAAATAATAAATAATGACAAAAGACTCTATCCCGTATATATTACCAACTTCGGGTGTGGACCGGATTCTTTCATTCTTCAATATTTCGAAAGGGAAATGAAGAAACCTTTCTTAAGACTGGAAGTGGATGAGCATTCGGCAGGCGCAGGAGTAATAACCCGATGCGAAGCATTTGTGGATTCGCTGATGAATGTAAAGGATAAAAAAGAATTTTTACCAGAGAAGGTTAAGGAAGATAAGAAAGAAACCGTATTCAAGAAAAACACAGGTAGAAAAATATATATACCCTATATGGGCGATGGCGCGATTGTCTTAAAACATGCATTCAGGTCGGCAGGTATTGATGCCGAGATGTTGTATTCGGATGACGAAACGCTTAAGTATGGGAGGAAATATACACTGGGAAAGGAATGCTACCCCTTCATTATAACCACCGGGGATATTATAAAGACTTTAAAACATAACGATCCCAAGAAGTCAGCATTCCTGATGGCGCAAACATACGGACCCTGCCGTTTTGGTCAGTATAATACGATGCAGAAAATCATAATTAAAGAACTTGGCTATGGTGACGTCCCCATAATTGCACCCGGTGCGCCTGAAGGCAATCAGTTTTACAGGGAATATGATATGGAGGGCTTAAGAGGAATCACGCTGGTCCTGAAGGCAATGTTTGGTATATTTACCATTGATTATCTAAATAAAATGTTAAGAAAAACAAGGCCTTATGAGGTTGAGAATGGAAAAACGGATGAAGTTTATCAGAAATACATAGGAGAGGTCTGCCGTTCCGTGGAAAATGATTCTGTAGTAAAGGTTTTATACAGGATGACCGATATCTTAAAGGAAGCAAGAGAAGATTTTGAAAAAATTCCTATCAAGGAAACGGTAAAGCCATTAGTCGGTATAGTGGGGGAAATCTTTGTAAGAAATCATACCTATAGCAATAATAATATTATAAGAAGTGTAGAAGCGATGGGCGGGGAAGTTGAATTCCCGACCTTTGCGGAATGGCCTTTTCATACAACCGCAACAAGGAAGATAGATATACTGACCAAGCAGGGCGACCTTTATTATAAAATATTAAAATCGCTCGGGCTGAATGAGAATAACAGCAGTGATGGCAGTGATTACAGAAGCCAGATGCCGGAACTGACCAGGGATTTTTTAAGAGGAATGAAGTATTATGTTTCTAACAGGTCGATTGATAAATTCCTGCAGTATTTTCACCGCAGGCTGGAAAAGCCGCTGGAAGGCTTCCTGAGGCAGGACAGGGAAACCGATATTTATGAAATATGGGATAACGCAGAGCCGTATATAATAAAATGGTTTGGTGAAGCTGCACTAAGCATTGGAAAATCTGTAGACTGGATAAAAAGTGGTGCTGACGGTATTATAAATGTGCTGCCTTTTACCTGTATCCCCGGCAACCTTGTAAATGCCGTATCAAAAATGATAAGGGAAGAGTACAAGATACCGTGGTTAAATCTTGCTTTTGACGGGCTGGACCAGGGAACGACAGAAACACGGCTTGAAGCTTTTATGTATCAGGCAAGGCAGTATATGGATAAAAAGGATAAAAAATAAAGAAAGGGGAAATAATTGGAATACGTTCTGGGTGTTGACGGAGGGGCAACAAAGACTGTTGTGCAGATAGTGAACCTGTCAGGAAAGGTGGTTTCGGAAAGTGAGTATTGCTCAAGCAATTTTAAAAGTGCAGGTATAAAGGAAGCTAGAGAGAATCTCACCAGAGTAGTGCTGAACGCAATAAAAAAAATAGATGGGCAGAAGGATTTTGTATTTAAAAGTGCCTGTTTCGGTATGGCCGGCTATGACACGTTAACCGATGGTAAAAAATATCATAAAATGATATTTAAAAGCGGGATAGAAAAATATCTTGATCCTGAAAATACCCTTATATATAACGATACGAGGATAGGTCTGGCTGCAAGCAGCAATAGTGCAAATGCCATAATAATAATTTGCGGTACCGGTTCCAACTGCCTTGGCGTAAATGAAAGGGGCAAAGAGGTAAAGGTTAATGGCTGGGATTATATACTGGGTGACGAAGGAAGCGGTTACGCAATTGGCGTAAAAGCTCTTAAAGCTGTAATGAGGGATTATGATGGCAGGGGTGAAGAAACCCTCCTGTCAGGGACAATAATGGAAGACTTAAAAATAAAAAGCATACCGAGACTGGTTAGCTGGGCTTACGGCAGCGCTTTCTTTAAGGTAAGGATTGCAGCTCTTGCCAGGACAGTGTGCAGAACGGCAGAGATGGGAGATGAAACTTCGATTAGAATCCTGAGAGAAGAAGCCGGGGAAGCAATAAATTCAATCTCCATAGTAGTAAAGAAGCTTGGTCTTGCTGAAAAAGAATTCGATCTGGTTTTTGTTGGAAATGTTTTTAAATGTGATAAGTTCTTTAAGTCAGTACTGATGAAAGAAGTAAAGGCTAAATTTAAGAAAGTCAATTTTAAACCTCTTACTGAAAAACCGGTTCAGGGTGCTGTAAAATTTGCACTTGATAACATTTAAAATTAATTTTATCCTGGCTATATTTTAGCTCTGCGTGCTGCATACTGACGGAGGAAAAATTTTTCTTAATCTTTCCTTATAGTTTTAAATTTCCTATTATTGAGATATTATTATTCAGAGGTATCATTTTCGTGTTTCTTTGCTGTATGTTAAACAGGAAGAGCATAATAATTTAGACCGGTTATTTTAATAAATTATGATGAAAAAAGGGTTATTTATAACTTTTGAGGGACCTGACGGTTCGGGCAAGACCACACAGATTAAGCTTTTAAGAGACTTTCTTAAAGGCGAGGGTTTTGAAGTGGTTATTACTGCAGAACCCGGAGGAACAGAAGTGGGGCAGAGAATAAGAAATATTCTTTTAACCAGAAGCAACCTGGATATATCTCCGGAATCTGAGACGTTTCTATTTCTGGCTTCAAGAGCTGAGCTTGTATCAAAAGTAATAAAACCTGCCTTAGAGGAAGGGAAAATTGTTATATGCGACCGCTTCTTTGACTCAACCGTGGTATACCAGGGAATAGCGAGGGGGCTTGGAGAAAAGAAGATTTTAGAGATAAATTTTTTGGCAACCGGTGGACTGATTCCGGATATAACATTTTTACTGATGGTGAAAGTAAGCAGGGGTAAAAAAAGAATTGACAGTACGAGAAGAGAAAAGGATAGAATTGAAATGGAAAAAGATGAATTTAAGGAAAAAATTTACAGGGGATATACTGATATCGCAGCCGGTAACGAGGGCAGGGTTAAAGTAATCAATGGAGATAAGAGCATAGAAGATATATTCCAGGAAATAAAAAAGAAGGTTCGTCTGCATCTTGGGGATTTGAAATGAAGATACTGGAAAACATCAATTTTTTAGCCGGGGATGACATAAATCAATCCAATATAAAATCCCTTTCAGAGATGGTTAAAAATGACAGTGTTTCCCATGCATATATATTTTATGGAAATAATATAGAACTCCTTTTAAAACTTTCTCTTGGGTTTGCTGCTTCTGTCAATTGCCCTGAAAACGGGTGCGGGGATTGCCTGGTATGCAGAAACACGATGAAGGGCATCTATCCCAATATTTTAATTATTGAACCGGAAGGAAATATATTAAGAATAGAAGAAATTTCCAGGCTGCAAAATTTTATGGGGCTGAGTTCATATAAACCGGGGGAAAAAATATGCATAATAAAGGAATCTGAATTGATGAACCAGGAAGCTGCTAACAGATTACTGAAGACTCTTGAAGACCCGCCTGATAATAATAGTGTATTCATACTCCTGACGGAAGATGTATCATCGATGCTGCCGACAGTAGTATCAAGGTGCATGGTTTACAACTGGAATTTCAGGCACAATGGCAGTGGCAAGGATGCTGATGATTTCGAAGTAATGGATAAATATTTAAATGAAAGTATTAAAAACATGCTGGCAGCAGGTATGAAAAAGAGGAAAAACTCTTCCATATCTCTGGGGCTGGCGTCAAAATTGTTTGAAATTCTAAAGAAAATGGAAAATGCGGTCAAAACCGATCTTGAAAAGGAGCTTACCGAAGTAAAAAAAAGTGACTTTGATAAAAGGGAGATAAAAAAATATACGGGTATTTTAAAGTCAAAACATAAGAGAAAGTTAAATAAATTTAAAATTTCAGCTGTAAGCAGAATTTTTGATATAATATTTTCCTGGCTCGGGGATATTCTTGCTGTGAAGTTCGGAGCGGGCAGGGAAGGCCTTTATTATAAAGGGAATTATGCTTTCATATGCGAAAATGTTAAAAGTGTCAGAGTAAAAAAGATTTTCAGTTTAATGGAGCTGGTAGAAAATAACAGGAAATACCTTAATTATTCTATTAATTCCGAACTGGCCCTGGATAATATTTTTTTAAAATTTAGGGATATATTTGGATAAGAGGTGTAAGGAAATGTCTTTGATTGTAGGGATAATGTTCAGGAAAAATGATACGGTGCACTACTACGACCCTGCAGGGGTAAAATTGGATGTTGCAGATAAGGTTATCTGTCATATGAGTGAAGGAACAAAAGAGATAGGGGAAGTTATTGTGCCGCCTGTAAATATAAGCGACAGCGATATTTCAAATCCCCTTAACAGGGTAATAAGAAAAGCAACCTATTACGACCTCTCAGTTGACGAATTGAACAGGGATAAGGAAAAAAACGGGTTCAAAAAATTTGACCGGCTGAACAATAAATACAAACTAAAAATGAAACTGGTAGATGTGCACGTATTGTTTGGTAAAAGTAAGATAATATTTTATTTTACTTCAGAAAAGAGAGTTGATTTCAGAGAGATGGTAAAAGAGCTTGCCACTAATTTTAAAATGAGGATAGAATTGAGGCAGATTGGAGTAAGGGATGAAGCCAAGATAATTGGAGGTCTTGGCCCGTGCGGGAGAAAGCTTTGCTGCAAGAGCTTTTTGACTGATTTTGAGCCAATTTCTATAAAAATGGCAAAGGACCAGAATCTTCCGTTGAATCCTTTTAAAATATCAGGAGTTTGCGGAAGACTGATGTGCTGTCTCAGGTACGAGTATGATATGTACAGGGAATTTGTTGGGAAGGCCCCGGAAAGGGGTGTAAAAGTAAAAACAGAATATGGTTCCGGCGGGGTATGCGGATACGAACCTCTAAAAAAATCTATAATTGTGGAGTTCAGCAGCGAAAGCAGGAAATCTATTCCTCTTTCAGAGGTCGAGATAACCAATGAAAGGGTAGAAATAAAAGAGGATAATATGGAAGAAGAAGGTGAAGAGGAAAACACTAAAAATAACCGGGAGAAAAAATAGGGAGCAGCTTTTTGTATTGCTTTGCCGATGTAGCTCAACTGGTAGAGCGGCTCATTCGTAATGAGCAGGTTACCGGTTCAAGTCCGGTCGTCGGCTCCATTATCATTATATAAGTGGATATGAAAAATAAATAAAAGGTATATAATGGATAATACGGTATAGAGGGAAAGATATTGATAATAAATGAGCTAAGAGAAAAAGTATTAAAGGCCGTGAGCAGGAGAGCGGATATCAAAAAAGGCCTGGATAAGTTGATTGTGGAAGAGCCGAATAACGAAAAATTCGGCGACCTTTCTACAAATGCAGCCATGGTGCTGGCAAATGTCCTGGGGAAAAACCCTATGGAAATTGCCGGAGAGCTTAAAGAGGAAGTTATTTCCGAATGGGGCCGGGTTGAGAGTATAAGTATTGCAAAGCCTGGTTTTATCAATTTTAACCTGAAGGATGATTTCATAAAGAAATCACTGAAGCAAATTACGGAAGAGAAGGAAAAATTCGGGTTTAATAATAGCGGCAATGGCGAAAGCGTTCAGCTGGAATATGTGAGTTCAAACCCTACAGGTAAACTTCATATAGGGCATGGAAGGTGGGGAGCGCTGGGGGACAGCCTTGCAAATATTTATAAGGCAAACGGCTGCAGGGTTTACAGGGAATATTATATAAATGATTACGGTACCCAGGTCGAGAAGTTCAGTGAGTGCGCCGGATGCATCTATCTTAAAAATTTTGGAGTGAATACGGTTTATCCTGCAGACGGTTATCCTGAAGAGACTGTATCAATGGCAGTTGACAGACTGATTGAAAAATACGGCGACCGTTTTTTAATTACCGGGAAGGGAGAAAAACAATTAGATAAAGAGCCGTTTAAAAGAGAGATAGTTGAAGTTATGGTTTCCTATATATCTGAAACGCTGGCTTTGATGGGTGTGGAGTTTGACAGCTGGTTTTATGAGAGCTCACTGTATAAGAATTCAAATTTTGACAGAGTGATAGAAGATTTAAAGAAAAAGGGCGCGGTTTATTCCAGAGACGGTGCCCTGTGGTTTAGAGCTTCAAGTTATGTTGATGACAAGGACAGGGTCCTGATAAGAAAGGATGGGAACCCTACGTATTTTGCTTCGGATATAATGTATTTGATAAATAAGGTAGAGAGAGGATATGACCGGACTATATATATTCTGGGAGCTGACCACCACGGTTATATAGGCAGGCTGACGGCAATTGCCAGTGCACTCGGGATTAAAGAAGATATGATGGTAATACTTATAGGACAGCTGGTAAAAATAGTGGATAAGGGGCGCGCCGTAAAGATGTCAAGAAGAAGGGGCCGGCTTTACTCTTTAAGGGATTTAATTCAGGAAGTTGGAAAGGATGCAGTAAGATATTTTTTCACTATGAGTTCGCTTGATACCCCCATGGATTTTGATATAAGTCTTGCAAAACAGAAATCAAACCAAAATCCGGTTTTTTATGTACAGTATGCGCATGCAAGGATTGAAAGCATTATTAAAAAGCTTAATGAAATTAAGCCTGAAAATTTTGATGTTAAAAATTTCTCTATTGACAGGGTTGATACATCAAAATTAACTTTTAAAAATAAAAGTGAAAGGAAAGTAGCAAAAATATTAATTCTATACCCTGATGTGGTATATATGAGCTGCAGGAATAACGCGCCGCATCTTATTACCCGTTACCTGCATAGACTGGCGGCCGGGTTCCATTATTTCTATAATCACTGCAGGGTAGTAGAAGATAAGGGCGATAAGCCGGTAGTGGACATGGACAGGTTTATCCTGATTATGCTGGTAAGGCAGGTTTTAAAAAACGCCTTAAAACTGCTTAATGTTAATGCTCCCGGGAAAATGTAGAATAAAAATTAATCTTGATAAATATTTGATTAAATAATTTAATTAGTTTTATTAAAGTTAGCCGTAAGACTCCTGCCTTGAGGAAGGAGATATAAGGCAGCAGGTCAAGGTCTTTTCTGTTGCTCAATATACTGTCTGATAATAGATATAGGAGCACCACCACAAGAACCTGCAAAATAAGAAGGTGACCAGAGAGCATCTTTGTAGTAATGCTTCTTCAGAGACAGTATCCTTCTACGCAAATGCCTTGATGATACACCTTTAAGACTATTAACAAGTTTTGATATAGATACTTTTGGAGGATATTCGATTAAGAGGTGGACGTGGTCTTTTTCTCCTTCAAATTCAGCTAATGTTGAATCAAAATTTTTACACACATCCATAAATATTTTCCGTAATTCCTCCAAAGCTACACTATCGAACACTTTTTTTCTGTATTTAGTTACGAATACCAAATGCACATGAAGCATAAATACACAATGTCTTCCGGTGCGGATATTTTTACTTGATATATCCATATACCAATGATAAAATATAATTATGAATGTTGTCAAGGCTTATGTCTATAAGTTAAAGACCAATTTAATAATAGAGGACAGATTTAAACAAATAGCTGGTTGTTGCCGGTTCGTGTATAACCTTTTTTTAAACCAATGCATACAAGAATATGGTACTGATTTTGTGTCGGTTTCTTACTATGACCAGGCTACTCAACTGCCAGTCTTAAAAGATGAATTTCCCTGGCTTGGCAAATGTCCGTCCCAAAGTTTACAACATGCGTTAAAAGACCTTGATATGGCTTTTAAGCATTTCTTTAGACGTTGTAGAAAAGGTGAGAAACCAGGTTTTCCCAGATACCATAAAAAAAGTGATAAAGCCTCTTTCAGATATCCTCAAGGGGTTAGGGTTAAAGATAACCGTGTATACTTGCCTAAAGTTGGTTGGGTGCGATTTTTTAAAAGCAGGGACATTGTGGGAATCATTAAAAATACAACTATTGTACGTAAGGCAGATGGCTGGTATGTATCATTTCAAACCGAAACAACTATACCAGAACCTGAACATCAATCAAAAACTACAGTTGGCATAGACAGGGGAGTAAAACATTTTGCTGTTTGTTCGGATGGTACATTCATAGATTTTCCCGATACATATGATAAACACCACAAAAAACTAAAAGTAGAGCAACGAAAGCTTTCACGCAAGAAAAAGTTTTCAGGAAACTGGTACAAAAAAAAGGATAAAGTTTCTGAGCTACACTATAAATTAGCCAATATTCGTAATGACTTCCTGCATAAAACAAGTACAACTCTAAGCAAAAACCACGCTGTTGTTGTGCTTGAAGACTTAAAAGTCAAGAATATGAGCAAATCCGCTAAGGGTACTACCGATAGCCCCGGTACGAAGGTAAAAGCTAAATCAGGTCTAAACAGGATGATTTTAAAGCAGGGGTTATATAGGTTTCAAGCTATGCTTGAATACAAACAGCAGTATTCTGGTGGTGCTGTGTTGTATGTTAATCCTAAAAACTCATCCCTTAAGTGCTCGAAGTGCGGACATGTTAGTAAAAACAACAGAAAAAGCCAGTCAGTATTTAAATGCGAAAACTGCGGACATACTGAAAACGCCGATTACAATGCTTCTGTAAATATATCAATGGCGGTAGGGCATACCGTTTCAGCCTGTGGAGTGGATCCATTGGGAATCACTGTGAAGCAGGAATCTCCCACCCTTTAGGGTGGAGGGGATGTCAAAGTTTAAAACAAATAGGCAGGTAGTTTCTATTTAAGATTATTAAAGATAAAAAAGAGGAATAGATGATTCTTCCACAAACTTCGAAAGTAAATAATGAGGGGCATCTGGTGATTGGCGGTAATGATACGATTGAGCTGGGGAAAAATTACGGAACCCCGCTTTATATTGTAGATATTTCTGCTATAAGAAAGCAGTGCGGCGAATACAGGGAAAAGTTTAATTTCAATGATATTAATACGGATATAATTTATGCTGCCAAGGCGTTTACCTGTACTGCAATGTGCCAGCTTATTGAGAAGGAAGGACTGGGATTGGATGTTTCTACGGGTGGAGAGCTTTATATTGTACTGAATAGCGGGTTCCCTGCTGAGGGAATTTACTTTCATGGCAATAACAAGTCAATAGAAGAGATCCGGTATGGTCTTGAGAGCAGGGTTGGATATTTTATGGTGGACAACTTTGAAGAACTCGGAAACCTCGGGAAACTATGCTGGGAAAATAATACGGGGCAAAAAATTATGTTAAGGGTAAATCCGGGAATTAAGGCGGATACCCATGAGTATATACAGACGGGGAAAATAGAATCCAAGTTCGGTTTTAGCATTCAGGATGGCGCTGCCATGGAAGCGGTAAAAATGGCGGCGCAGTACAATCAGCTTGAAATTGCCGGGATCCACGCTCATATAGGCTCACAAATATTTAATATAACATGCTACGATAAGCTTATAGAAGTAATGGCTAAATTTATAAGGGATGTAAGGGATAAAACAGGATTAACAATAACCGGAATGGATATTGGAGGCGGACTGGGAATACAGTATACGTCAGATGATAAGCCTTCAGGCATAGAACAGCTTTCCGGTCTTGTCCATGATTGTGTTTTTAAATACCAGAAAAAATTTAATATCAAACTTGATAGGCTATACCTTGAACCCGGGCGGTCAATAGTGGGCAATGCAGGAGTTACCCTCTATAGAATAGGGGCAATTAAGGAGACAGGCGGCTCAAAAAGATATATTTTGATAGATGGCGGTATGTCTGACAATATAAGGCCGATGCTTTACCACGCCGGATATACTGCTTATGTAGCAAATAGAATGCAGAGTAACGGTGATGAAGCAAAAAAAATGCGTTATACAATAGTTGGAAAACATTGTGAAAGCGGGGATGTGATAATCAATGATGCGGAATTGCCTGTTGCATCAGCTGGTGATTTTATAGTTGTGGCTGCAACCGGCGCTTATTGTTATGCAATGTCCAGTAATTATAACAGCCAGCCCAGGAACGCGGTGGTTGCTGTTGAAGATGGGAAAAGCTGGGTCTGGAAAAAAAGGCAAAATTATAAGGATCTGGTGATGGGAGATGTTAGGTTATATGAAAAAGGACAATAAAAATCCTGGAAATATTAATATTGGAATGATTGGATTCGGATATATTGCCAGCGGTGTTTTTTCTCTTATTCAGGAGCAGAGAGAATATCTGGCAAGAAAAATAAATAAAAATATTAATATTACAAGGATTGCGGAAAAAGATTTAAAGAAAATAGAGAATTCGCCTGTAAGGAAATTTAAGGAAATAGAAATAACTGATAATGCAGACGATGTTATTGGGGACAAAGACATTGACATAATTATAGAACTGATTGGCGGCATAAATCCTGCCTATGAATATGTCAGCAGGGCTTTAAAAGCCGGTAAGTATGTCGTGACCGCCAACAAGGACCTTATGGCCAACAGGGGCGAGGAATTAATGGAAGCTGCCGAAAAGAGCAATGTGGATATACTATTTGAAGCAAGCGTGGGAGGAGGAATTCCTATAATAGGGCCGTTAAAATCTTCACTGGCTTCCAATAATATAAATAAAATTGTGGGTATATTGAACGGGACCACGAATTATATTCTTACCCGCATGGAAAAGGATAAATTATCTTTTAACGATGTTCTCAGGCAGGCTCAGAATCTTGGGTATGCGGAGAAGGCCAATCCCTCATCCGATATCGAAGGTTACGATGCTGCATGTAAGCTGGCGATATTGAGTTCTATAGCATTTAATTCACGTGTTTGCGTGGGCGACGTTTACAGGGAAGGTATAACCGGTATTATGCCTGACGATATAAAGAATGCTATGGATATGGGTTACAGGATAAAGCTGCTTGCAGTAGGAATTGAGGAAAATGAAGAAATAAGCGTCAGGGTTCATCCCGCGCTGGTTCCTGCCAGTCATATTCTTGCTTCAATTGAAGATACCTTTAATGCCGTGTATATTTACGGTAATTACATAGGTGAAATAATGAGCTACGGCAGGGGAGCGGGAGATAGGCCCACAGCTAGCTCAGTGGCCGGCGACGTTCTTAAAATCGCCCGTAACTTTGACCGTGAAAAGAAAGGTGTAATCTATGGCTGCAGCTGTTTTGAAAATAAGAAATTCAGGTCCATAGATGATACTAAAAACAAGTTCTATATTCTTATGGAAGTAATAGACAGGCCGGGAGTCCTGGCAAAAATTGCCGAAGTATTCGGGAAGAATAGCGTAAGCATTAATTCAATGGTTCAAAAGCAGACAGATAAGGGAAAGAGCGCAAGGCTCATATTTATAACCCATGAAGTAATTAATAAAAACCTGTATAAGTCTATTGATAAAATATCAAAGCTGGATGTCGTGGGAGAAGTCCTGAGCATCATAAGAGTAGAAGATTTAAATGTAAAGGATGGATAGCATAGATAAATCTTTAGCTATTTTTTAAGACCGCATAAACCCCGACAGAAAAGATGTAATAAAGTTTGATATTGTAAATCTAATATTTAAGGGGAGAGAAAATAAAAGTGTATTATGAAAGTACCAGGGGGCTTGAAGATAAAATTAAATCTTCAGGTACGATTATAAGAGGCATTGCTGCTGACGGGGGGCTTTTTGTTCCTGAAAAAATACCCGTGATAGATTGCCCTTTTGAAAAATTGTTCAAGCTGGATTATAGAAATATTGCATTATACGTGATAGGTAAGTTTCTTACCGATTATACCGAAGATGAGCTTAAGTACTGCATTGATAACGCCTATGACAGTAAGTTTGACGACCCACGGATCGTGCCGATTGTGGAAAAAGGCGGTGCTTTTTTTCTGGAGCTTTTTCATGGAGAGACTCTTGCTTTTAAGGATATTGCTCTCTCAATACTTCCGCATTTATTAAAGGTAGCTGTGAAGAAAAATAATATAGACAAAGAAATAGTCATACTTACCGCTACTTCAGGTGATACAGGAAAGGCTGCTCTGGCAGGCTTTGCCGGTGTTGAGGGAATTAAAATAATTGTTTTTTATCCTCATGGCGGTGTAAGCAATATACAGGAAAGGCATATGAGAACGCAGGAAGGCGATAATACATATG
Organism: Actinomycetota bacterium; assembly: GCA_034660395.1. Taxonomy (GTDB): domain Bacteria; phylum Actinomycetota; class Humimicrobiia; order Humimicrobiales; family Humimicrobiaceae; genus JAQVEM01. The sequence goes on along the minus strand of JAYEJA010000070.1, from coordinate 18,828 downwards.
TAGTGGGTGTCAGGGGAGATTTTGATGATACCCAGAGAGGGGTAAAAGAAATATTTTCAGATGAAGCCTTTAACGGTATATTAAATAAAAAAGGACATGTATTCTCTTCGGCGAATTCAATAAATATAGGGAGACTAATACCCCAGATAACTTATTATATATATGCCTATATAAAGCTCAGGGAGACAGGCAGGATAAAGGAAAATGAAACTATAAACATAGTTGTACCTACGGGTAATTTTGGAAATATACTGGCAGCTTATTATTCAAAAAAAATGGGGCTCCCGGTTAAAAAGCTTATATGTGCTTCCAATGCGAATAATGTGCTTTATGATTTTATAAAAAACGGGGTATGTGACAGGAAAAGGAAGCTTATAACTACAAGTTCACCTGCCATGGATATTCTTGTTTCAGGCAACCTTGAGCGCCTGCTTTATGATGTTTCAGGCAGAAGCAGTAAAACTATCAATAATCTTATGGGAAGACTTAACATGGAGGGGGAATTTGAGATTACTGAAAAAATGAAAGGCGGAATGGCTGATTTTTACGGTAACTTTGCAACCGATGAAGAAACGTATAAAACCATAAAATATGTATTCTCAAATTTTAATTATCTTATAGATACGCATACCGCAGTCGGATATAATGTTTACCGGAAATATCTAAAGGACAGCGGGGATGATGCGAAAACAATTATAGCTTCAACAGCAAGCCCCTTTAAGTTTCCCGGAAGTGTATGCGCTGCTATTGATGATAAATATGCAGGTCTGGATGAATTTTCCCTGCTGGATGTTTTATCGGAAAAATCTGGCCTGGAAGTTCCGGAAACAGTAAAAAATCTGGAGAAAAAAGAGATACTTCATTCAACTTTTTGCAATCCTGCTAAAATGAGAGATGTCATTTCAGATATCCTGGGACTGTAAAATCCGGGGCAAAAATGTTATCTTGTTTGCCGTAAATTAAAATACTGGAAAATGAGAAAAATTAGATAAAAACAGGAACGAGCACTTATGAAATATATAATAATACTGATGGATGGCGTAGCAGACTACAGGATTGATGAGCTGGGCGGAAAGACACCTCTTGAGTATGCAAAAGCGCCTTCAATTAAAAAAATTGCAGCAAAAAGCGAAATGGGGCTTGTAAAAACAGTACCGGACGGCATGGCTCCCGGAAGCGATGTTGCCAATCTATCCGTAATGGGATATGACCCCGGCAAATATTATACAGGCAGATCTTCCATTGAAGCAGTTAATCTCGGCATTGATCTTTCCGAAAACGATGTTTCGTTCAGATGTAATCTTGTCACATTATCTGATGAAGAAAAATATGCCGACAGGGTTATGATTGACTATAGTGCGGGGGAAATTCCAACGGATGAAGCAGGAAGAATAATAAAGGATGTCGCTAAAAACCTTGAAACCGAAAAAATACATTTTTTTGCCGGTGTGAGCTACAGGAACATAATTTTATGGAAAGACGGAACCGGGGGGAATATACTTACTCCTCCCCATGATATACTGGAGAAAAAGGTTTTAAACTTCCTGCCGGAAGGCCCCGGAAGCGGTACTCTTCTTGACATGATGAAGAAAAGCACCGGTATCTTGAAGGAAAATGATGTAAACAGGCAGCGGATAAAGAAGGGCCTTAATCCTGCAAATTCAATATGGATATGGGGGGAAGGCAGGAAACCTTCACTTGACAGTTTTTACGAAAAATATAAATTAAAAGGTTCAATAATATCGGCAGTGGACCTTATAAACGGGATAGGTATTCTTGCCGGGCTCAGTCCGGTTAAAGTAAAGGGTGCGACAGGTACAATTAATACTAATTTTAAGGGTAAGGCCAGTGCTGCCATAAGAGAGCTTAAAGGGGACAAGGATTTCGTTTATCTCCATCTGGAGGCAACTGATGAATGCAGCCATCAGGGCAGCATCAAAGATAAGGTAAAGGCGATTGAGATAATTGACAGGCAGATTGTAGGACCCGTAAAAGAGGCCCTGGATAAAGGGAACCTGGATTACCGCATGATGATACTCCCGGACCATTATACGCCCCTGTCAAAAAGAACCCACACCGCTGAACCGGTGCCCTTCCTGATTTATGATAATACAGTAGAAGCGGATAACAGCCTGGAAGGTTTTAATGAATTTTCCGCTAAAAAAACCGGCATTTATTTTGATGAAGGATGCGGGTTAGCAGATTATTTCTTCAATAAGCCAAAGCCGTGAAAATTATTTGATGCTATCACGTAATTATTATATTATTGCTAAGTGGATTGGGGCATTGAAATTTTTATCCAGATAAAGTGATTTTAAAAATTCTGGTTTAGAAAAACGGTCGATGCCTGTATAAAGTAATGATTAACAGGCCAGAAAGGGAAAGGAGAATTTTAATATGTCAGGATGGAGCGCAGGTAAAATAGTAGGGATTACTTTTCTCTGCATCTTTGTTCTGGCTGTGTTCTCTGGAGGGTGCTTTACGATGGGGCTGCTCGGTAGGCAGCTGAGTGAAGGTTCCTATTATTACGGCGGCGGTGAATCAATTTATGAAATCCGGCTTGAAGGCATAATTTCTGCAGAAAACTATTCAAATCTGCTGAGCGGAGGAACGGTTACTCCGGAAAGCATAATGAGTCAGATTGATGAAGCCGTAGCAAATCCTGATGTAAAAGCGATACTTATAAGGGTAAATAGTCCGGGAGGGAGTGCTGCAGCTTCCCAGGAAATATTTGAAGAAATAGGCAAGATAGAAAAACCTGTTGTGGTGTCGGTCAGCGAAACCTGTGCTTCCGGAGCATATTACGTATCAAGTGCGGCAGATAAAATAATTGCGAACCGTACTTCTTCGGTAGGCAGCATCGGAGTAATAATGCAAATTCCGAATTATGAGGACCTGCATGATAAATTAGGATTAAAATATACAACTATAAAACAGGGTGAATATAAAGATGTAGGCAGCCCCGACAGGCCGCTTACAAGTGAAGAAATAGAATTATTTGAAGAACAACTTGAGGAAATCTATAACCAGTTTGTTTCAGGTGTTGCCGGAGCGAGGAATATGGAAATAGAGGAAGTAGAGGAGCTTGCTACGGGATGGGTTTTTCTTGGAACGGAAGCTATTGAGCTTGGTCTTATCGATGAGATAGGGAATTATAAAGATGCAATAAATGCGGCTGCCGAGCTTGGCGGGATAGAAGGACAACCAAGAGTAATAGGGCAGGAGCCAGGCTATTCCCTGACAGATCTGGTTTTTGGTTATTTGATTGATTCTGCCCTGGAAAAAATATTTTAAGTGTAATTTGCTAAAGTAGTATAATGAAGTGTTGATCCTGTTGAATGTAAAATATTATTAGAGTAAAGAATTTTTTTATTTTAAAAAATGATTAAAGATATTGTCAGTAAAATTAAAGAAGCTGAAGAGAAGGCAAAAGAAATAGAGGCCTCCTCAAAAAAGCAGCACAAAAAGATTGTAGAAGATGCTTACAGGGAATCTGACAGAATAGTGGAAAAAGCTGAAGAAGAAGCGGAGTCAATGTTTTCGGGGGCAGAGAAAAAGGCAAAAGATGAGGCAGCCGGTAAGGCAAAACAGATGGAGAAAGATAACGCAGGGAAGAAAAAGAAAATAGAAGATAATTTTAAAGCTAAACGGGAAAAAGCTATTGGGAAGATTATCCGGAGGATTTTAAGTTAATGTCAGTTGCAAAAGTAAGTAAACTTTTTATTATTTCACATAAATCTGATACAGAAGCAGTTCTTAAAAAATTAAGAAAAATCCCTGCTCCTGTTGAGATTAACCCCTATAAGGGTGAGATTGGTCTGGAGATAGACGATTCCGGGATAAACCGTGAGCACAATATAAAAGTCAGGAGGGCTCTGGATATTCTTTCTTCCAACAGGGAAGAAGAAGAAAAAAAGGTAAAGAAAGCTTTATCGCGTGCAGGGAAGCTGGCAGTCAAAAGAAGCGAGTACGAGGAAGTCTTAAAAGACATGAATTTCGATGGGATAGTAGAGAGTGTCCTGGAAACTGAAGACGAGATAGAGGAACTCAGGGAGAAGATTGCAGGTGATAAGCCAAAGATTAGCCAGCTTGAACCATGGTTATGCTACAGGGGTAAAATTGAAGATATAAAAGAAACCGATAAATATACTATAAAACTGGGAGTTATCCATTACGGAAGAACCGGATTTAAAGAAATCTTGGAGAATTTAAAAGAAAAAAACATTATATGTGAAAAGATATCAGAGAATAAAGGCAGTGCCTGTGTAATTCTTGCCTATCATAACCATTTCAGGAGCGATGCAGAAGAGTATATAAGAAGTATTGAGTTTGAAGAAGCAGGGATAGCGGGTTATAAGGGAACGGTAAGGCAGAACCTGGACAGGGTTAAGAAATGCATTAAATTTTATAAAAAGAGAATAAAAAAGTTAAAATCAGAGCTCAATGAGATATCCCTGGAGTACGAAAAACCGTTTACTGTCTACCTTGATTATATTGAGAACAACCTGGAGATTGACGAAGCTGTAGAGTCAGGTTTCTCTACCGCATCTGTTTCATTTCACACTGCATGGGTAAAAGAGTCAGAAAGGGAAAAAATCATTTCAATTATCGATAGTTTTCAATCTGTAAGGGCGGTAGAAGTACAGCCGGAAGAGGATGAGAATATTCCTGTTATTCTTGAAAACAGGTCAATATTCAGGCCATTTGAGATAATAGTAAACCTTTACGGAGTTCCCCGCTATTTTGAGATTGACCCGACTCCATTTGTTTCATTGTTTTTTGCTTTATTTCTCGGGCTCTGCCTGACAGACGCAGGTTACGGGATAATACTGGCGATACTTACCCTGGTTTTTGCTTTTAAAATGAAAAGCGCAAGAAAATTTCTTATGTTGATTTTTACGGGAGCAGTTTTCGCCATTTTTGCAGGGGCTATTTTTAACGGATGGTTTGGCGACCTGCCGGAGTACCTTGGAGCGGGAGATTTTTTCTCAAGATTTGCAATCCTCGGAGACCCGGTTAAATCCAATGAGTCTTCAATGAACTTCTTCAGGCTTGCCCTGGCCGTAGGGGTTATCCAGGTTGTTTTCGGACTTTTTATAAAATTTTTTGACAACATTAGAAGAAGGGACTGGGAGGGCGCGTTTCTGGACGGGCTCCCCTGGATAATTATTATTTTACCACTGGTATTGATTTTATTATCCACACAGATTGCGGTGGATATGAAGCTTGTTTCCCAACCGCTATTCTCTGCCGGTATTATTAAATTCCTTATATGGCCCATTATTATTGGTGCCATAATAATTATATTTTTTGCGGCGCGGGATATTAAAAGCTGGGGCTTCAGGATATTTATGGGATTTTTAAATCTTACCGTGGTAAGAGGCCTGACATCTTTTCTGGGAGACTTTCTGTCTTATGTAAGATTAATGGCGCTTGGCCTGGTAACTGCCGGAATTGGTGTGGCTATTAATAGAATAGCATTTCAATTTGTTTCGGTTCCGGTTGCGGGGATATTGATATTAATCGTGGTGCTTGTATTCGGTCATATTTTTAATATAGGAATAAGTGTTTTAAGTGGATTTGTCCATACATTGAGGTTGCAGTATGTTGAGTTTTTCCCCAAATTTTTTATGGGTGGGGGAAGGCCTTTTAGAAGTTTAAAAGACGAGCATAGATATATAACAATAATTGATTAGTTTTAGGAGGAGAAATGTCAGATTTATCGATTGGTTTAATGATGTCAATGTTTGGGGCAGGCCTGCCAGTTATTCTGGCCGGGATTGGCTCAATTATGGGAATAAGTTATCCTGCAAGAGCGGCAGCGGGAGTTCTTTCGGAAGACCCGTCCAAGTTTGGAAGATTATTCCTGCTGGTGGTGCTTCCGGGTACCCAGGGATTCTATGGATTTGTTACCACTTTTTTACTTATGGCTAATATTCCAAATGTTGAGACCTTATCCCAGGGTTTTCAATTATTTTTAGCTGCTCTGCCAATTGCATTTACAGGGTTGCTCTCAGGAATACATCAGGGTAAGGTATGTGCTGCCGGTGTAAGTCTGGTAGCCAAGAAACCGGAGGAAGGTATGAAGGCGGTTATTTTTGCAGCCATGGTTGAAACTTATGCTGTACTGGGGCTTCTTATAACTTTCTTCCTCAATAATTTAATAGAGTTTTAACGGGAGAACTTAAATGGCAGAAATGGACAGAGTTTCAAAAAAAGTAATTGATGAAGCGGAAAAGGAAAAAAGGCGTGAGCTGGATAAGGCAGAAAAGATGGCTTCGGAAATAATAGAGGATTCAAAAAAAGAAGCCGAAGAGATACACCGCAAAGGGAAACTTGATGCATGGAACAGATATAAGGAAAAACTTGGTATCGAATTATCACGAATTAGATCAGGGCTAAACTTGAAAACACTCCTGTATAAAATCGGCCTGGTTGATGGTGTTATACAGGAGGCAAAGGAAAGACTTTCAAATATGGATAGAGAAGATTACAGAAAATTCCTTAAGAAGAATCTGGAATCTTTAAATATAGACAGCGGTTATTATGTGATTGGGAGTGAAGAGAAAAAGATTGACAGTAAGATGGTTGAGTCTGTTGCAGGTCTGAAAAAGTCTGATGAAAAACCTGATTTTAAAAAAGGCATAAAGGTAATTAAAGGTAGGGCCGGGTACAGAATATCTCCGGGCATTTTAATAGATTCGGAGATAGATGATATCAGGATGGAGATAGCATCGGAATTATTTGAAAGAAGCGGGGAGAAGTAACAGTTGGAGCAAATAAATTATAATATTAGAGATGATGATATCAGGGATGATAATTTCTATCTTTTTACATGTGCAGAGCTAAAAGCGAGGGAGCTGGAGTTTCTGGATAAAAGTAAAATTGATAGGATTTCAAAATCAAAAAATCTAAAGGAATTTATAAAAAATCTTGGGGATACAGTTTATTCCGGGTATTTAAGTGAACTGGAAGAATCCAGAAGTTTTGCTGGCGTGATAGCTGGTGAATATTCAGGATTTGCTGAATATTTATCCGGGAGACTCAAGTCTTCTCACCGGCATGTCAGGGAAATTTTATTTTTTGAAGAAATACTTCATAATTTAAAAATAGTTTTTAAGTCAATTATTCTGGATGAAGGCCACAGGGAGCTTTTTATGCCGCTTTTCTATTCTTATGAAAAGTTAAAGAGAGCTGCTGAAGAGAGAAAATATAATGGTTTGAGCAGATCAGTTTCTGCGACACTCCGGTATGCATCTGAAATGATGGAAAGTAAAGAAGAGAAAGATTACCGTATACTTGAATTTAAAATTGAAAAATTTTATCTGAATGAAGTATTTAAATCTTTTGGAGAGCTGGATAGCAGGTTAATTAAAGAATATATGAAGCATTTGATTGATATACTGAATATTAAAAACATTTACAGGAGTAAGTATCTCGGAGAAGAGATGGATCCGGGTTATTTCCTGCATGATAATGGATACTTACCCGTTGATTTAATGATGAAGCTTGGTAAAAGCGGTCTTGATGACTTTCTAAAAAAAATGAAGGGGACCGGATACGGAAGCATGGTAGCTAGATGTGCGGATGCGCTTGATTCCAATAGAAAGTTTTTTTACTTTGAGAGGGAGGAAGACCTTTTTTATATGAATATTCTGGAGCCGTTAAAGTATACGGTTTCAAATGTTGAGAAAATTTTTAAATTCTTCCTGAGAAAGAAGATGGAGCTAAAGTCTTTGAATATAATATTTACCGGTGTTCTTTATAATGTTGATACTGAAAAAGTAAAGGAGAGAGCGGGTTTTTAAATGAAGGTCAGGATAGCTGCATTTGGGGAAAAAGACATTATGTTAATATTTAAATCTGCCGGGGTTGATGTTTTTCCTTTAAAATCTGGTGCTGAAGAAGTAAGCGAGATAGAAAAAAAGTTAAGGCAGCTGATAAAAGACGGCTACGGTATTATTTTTATAACCGAGACAATAGCATTTAAGCTTGACAATCTTATTAAGGAATATGAAGATAAATTCCAGCCTTCAATAATAGTAATACCCGGTCTTGGAGAGAGAAATGATTACGCATTAAAAAATTTAAAAAGAATAATAGTCAAGGCAGTTGGTGCGGATATAATGTCAGGGAAAGAGTATGGGAGAAAATAAATGAGTAAGCAGGGAAAAATTGTAAAGGTGGCAGGCCCGCTGATAGTAGCGGAAAATATGCGGGATTCCAGGATGTATGATATTGTTCATGTTTCCGATAAGCGGCTTATGGGTGAAATAATAGAGATAAGAGAGGATCTTGCTTCAATACAGGTTTACGAAGAAACGGAAGGCATAGGTGTTGGTGAACCGGTGTATCCCAGCGGAGGTCCTTTAATGGTAGAGCTTGGCCCCGGTGTTATTCAATCAATATATGACGGGATACAGAGGCCGCTAAGTGAGATATATAAAAATACAGGTAATTTTATTTCCAGGGGAATAACGGCAGCGGCGCTTGACAGGGAGAAAAAATGGAAGTTCGAGCCGCTGGTGAAAAAAGGCGATAAGGTGAGTTATGGAGATTTTCTTGGTTATGTAAATGAAACGGAAATAATAAAACACTATATTATGGTTCCCGAAGGAATAAAAGGGGAAATTAAATCAGTTAATAGAGGTGAATCCAGGGTTGAGGATACAATAGCGGTTATAAAAGGTGAGGATGGTGATTTAGAAGTTAACATGATGCAGAAGTGGCCGGTCAGAAAGCCAAGGCCTTATTTAAAAAAGATAAGCCCGGATATGCCGCTGTTCACAGGCCAGAGAGTCATTGATACATTATTTCCAATTGCAAAAGGCGGAACTGCATGTGTACCGGGTCCATTTGGTTCCGGGAAGACTGTAATCCAGCACCAGCTGTCAAAGTGGGTTGAAGCCGGAGTTATAGTCTATATAGGGTGCGGGGAAAGAGGTAACGAGATGACGGACGTCCTCATGGAATTTCCGGAGCTTATTGACCCGAAATCAGGAGTTTCTCTGATGAAGAGAACAGTATTGATTGCCAATACATCCAATATGCCTGTTGCAGCAAGGGAAGCTTCAATATATACAGGTGTAACAATAGCAGAATATTTCAGGGATATGGGATATTCCGTAGCTCTTATGGCTGACTCAACATCAAGATGGGCAGAGGCCTTAAGGGAGATATCAGGCAGATTGGAAGAAATGCCCGGGGAGGAAGGATACCCGGCATACCTGGGGACAAAACTTGCCTCATTTTATGAGAGAGCCGGTATGGTTAAATGTATTTCAGAAAGTGGTGAAAGGTCCGGTGCTCTCTCTGTTATAGGGGCTGTATCTCCTCCGGGAGGAGACCTTTCCGACCCTGTGGTACAGGCAACATTAAGAGTGGTAAAAGTTTTCTGGTCGCTTGAGGCAAACCTGGCATACAGCAGGCATTTCCCTGCAATTTCGTGGTTGAGTTCATATTCTCTATATATTGATAATATAAGAGATTATGTTTCTAAAAATGTTAGCAGGGATTATTTTGAACTCAGGGCGGAAGCGATGAAAATTCTTGAAAAGGAGTCGGAACTTGAAGAGATTGTCCGCCTGGTAGGGCTGGAAGCACTGTCCGGACCTGACAGGCTGATACTTCTTACTGCAAGAATAATAAGGGAAGATTTTTTACATCAGATTGCCTTCCATGAAGTAGATACTTATTCATCAATAGAAAAGCAGCATAAGATGATAAGTGTTATTATTTACTTTTATAACCAGGCAAATAATTATTTTAAAATAGGTGCCGATATAAAGGATATTGAGAATATGGAGGTTAAGGATAAGATAGCAAGAATGAAATATGTAAAGAAAGAAGACATAGATAATATTGATAAAATTAGAAAAGATATAGACAAAGAATTTACTTCTATGGTAGAGGAGTAGGAATGCTAAAAGAATATAAAAGTATTACGAATATCTCCGGACCACTGCTTCTTGTGGAGGGTGTGGAAGGTGTAAAATACGATGAGATGGTTGATATAAGACTTGATGACGGCACAAGAAGAAACGGCAGGGTGCTTGAAGTTGATAGAAGCAATGCGCTGATACAGGTATTTGAAGGTACATCCGGGATTAATTCCATGAGTACGGGTGTTCGCTTTCTGGGAAGAGGCACTCATGCATACCTTTCCCCGGACATACTGGGAAAAGTTTTTACCGGACTCGGGAAACCGATGACGGAAGACGACAGAATTATTCCTGAAGAGAGCAGGGATATAAACGGCGCGCCCATAAACCCGTATGCCAGAGATTACCCCAATGAATTTATACAGACGGGTATATCATCCCTGGATGGATTAAATCCCCTTGTAAGGGGACAGAAACTTCCCATATTTTCCGGTTCCGGATTACCCCACAACCGTATCGCTTCCCAGATTGCAAGGCAGACAAAGGTTCTTTCAGATGAGGAGGAGTTTGCCGTAGTTTTTGTGGCAATCGGAATTACATTTGAAGAATCCGAGTATTTCATTAAAGATTTTAAACGGACAGGCGCGATAGAAAGGGCAGTCCTGGTACTGAATCTTGCTGATGACCCCGCGATTGAGAGGGTTGCTACGCCGAGGGTGGGGCTTACCTTTGCAGAATATCTTGCTTTTAATAAGGACATGCACGTACTGGTGATATTAACTGATATGACAAACTACTGCGAAGCTTTAAAGGAAATTTCAGCTGCAAGGAAGGAGATTCCAGGAAGAAGGGGATACCCCGGGTATCTTTACACAGACCTTGCTACCATTTATGAGAGAGCCGGAAGGATTAAGGGGAAGAAGGGATCAATAACACAGATTCCAATTCTTTCAATGCCGGAGGATGACAAAACGCACCCGATTCCGGACCTGACGGGATACATAACAGAGGGACAAATTATATTATCAAGATCCCTCCATAAGAAAAAGGTATCTCCTCCGATAGATGTGCTGCCGTCGCTATCCCGCCTTAAAGATAAGGGAATTGGGCAGGGAAAGACAAGGGAAGATCATGCAGATGTATTCAACCAGCTGTATGCGGCATATGCCCGCGGAAAAGAAGTAGAAGAACTGGCAGTTATTCTTGGAGAGGCGGCTCTCACGGATATGGATAAGCTGTATCTCAGGTTTGCAGAAAAATTTGAGGCGGAATATGTCTCTCAGGGTGAGTATGAAAACAGAACTATTGACCAGACGCTTGATCTGGGATGGAAACTTTTGAGCATATTCCCCAGAGGTGAACTTAAGAGGGTAAGTACGGAATATCTTGATAAATACTTTTCAAAATACAAGACCGAGAAAAAAGAAGAAGATGAAGGTGATTAGATGCTCCTGGATGTTAATACCAACAGGATGGAGCTTTTAAAGCTCAGGAGAAGATTAAGCCTTGCCCGCAGAGGACACAAGTTGCTTAAAGATAAGAGGGACGAGCTTATGAGGCAGTGGCTCGGGCTGATAGATGAAGTAAAAAGCCTCCGTCTTGAAATAGAAAAGGAATTCCAGTCCATACTGGAAAGGTTCGTACTGGCAAAAGCAGCCAGCGGCGCCTATCAAATAGAACAGGAATTGCTGCTGCCTGCAAAAAAAATAGAGGCTTCGGTTAAAAAGAAAAATGTTATGAGCGTTAATATACCGCAATATACCAGTGAGGTGAGTAATAGCATTCTTCCTTATGGTTATATAAATACTTCAGGAGAAATGGATATTGCTCTTAGTGATTTTGAGAAGTTTTTAGATAAGCTGCTTGTTCTTGCCGAAAAGGAAAAAATGCTTCAGCTTATGGCTCTGGAAATTGAGGAAACAAGGAGAAGGGTTAATGCTCTTGAATATAAATTAATCCCCAATATTTCAGAAACCATAGATTTCATAACCATGAAGCTGGACGAAGCCGAGCGCTCCAACCTGGTAAGACTTATGAGAGTAAGAGATATTGTAAGATAGCTCTGATTCTTTATAGTCCGGTATAAATTGGGAAATCGCCGGCGAGACTTTTAACCTTTTTTCTTATATTCATGAGCTTTGATTTGTTATTACTATTTTTTAAAGCTGAAGAAATCAGCTCACCGATTTTATGCATCTCTTCCGTTCCCATTCCCCGGGTGGTAACTGCGGGGGTGCCGATTCTGATACCGCTTGCTATCGTGGGCGGTAGTTTGTCAAAAGGTATTACATTTTTATTAACTATTATTCCGACAGATGTCAGTGTTTCTACTGCTTCGGAACCTGTTATTTTTTTGCTGGTTAAGTCCAGAAGGAATAAGTGGTTGTCAGTTCCACCAGAGACTATCCTGAAACCCTCATTTTTCATATGTTCGCAAAAAGCTTTTGAATTTTCTATTATACGCCTGTTGTAATCCCTGAATGAATCTTTGAGAGCTTCATGAAAAGCTACTGCTTTTGCTGCAATTATATGCATCAGGGGTCCTCCCTGGACACCGGGAAAGACCGATTTATCTACAAGTTTTCCATATTTTTTATCGGCAACAATTAATCCGCCTCTGGGACCCCTTAGAGTTTTATGGGTGGTGGCGGTTGTAAAATCTGCTGCTTTTACAGAATCAGGATGATAGCCGCTTACAACCAGCCCTGCTATATGGGCTATGTCAGCCATAAAGTAAGCTCCTACTTCATCAGCAATTTCTCTGAATTTTTTAAAATTTATTGTCCGGGAGTATGAACTGGCTCCGGCTATGATAAGCTTTGGCCTGACTGTCTTTGCGATTTTTTTAATATTTTCATAATCAAGTATTTCTGTTTCAGGGTCAACCGTGTAGCTGTGGGTCTCGTAATATTTTCCGGTAAGGTTTAGCTTATGCCCGTGAGAAAGATGGCCTCCGGCTCTAAGATTCATTCCAAGTATTCTGTCCCCGCAGTTAAGAACACCTAAAAAAACGGCAAAATTGGCGCTTACTCCGCTATGGGGCTGCACATTGCAGTAATTCGAGCCAAAAAGCTTATTGGCCCTGTCTATCGCCAATTGCTCTGCTTCGTCAACATTCTCACATCCGGCGTAATATCGTGCACCGGGATAACCTTCTGCATATTTATTGGTAAGTACCGAGCCCATGGCCCTGATGACTTCCTGGGAAGCAAAATTTTCTGAAGCTATGAGGATTATCTGGCTTTTTTGCCGTTCTATTTCATTTTTTATTATTTTCTTTATAGCAGCATCTTCTTCTGTAACCAGGGTGTTATCTTCATGCTTTTTAGAATTAGTCATTTCAGGTTTAATTCCTTTCCTCAATTTTTTTTATTTTGTCGATTCTCCTTAAATGCCTTTCTACGCTGGTTGGGGGAGTTATCAGGAAAGTTTTAGTTATCTCAACGCACTTTTCCAGCGGCAGCAGTCTTGTTCCTACAGAAAGAACATTTGCACTGTTATGCGTCCTGGCAAGTTCAGCTGTTTCAACGCTCCAGCATGAAGCGCATCTTATACCGTTTACCTTATTTGCCGCTATGTCCATGCCGATGCCGGACCCGCATAGAAGTATTCCGATATCGGCCTGGCAACCGGCTACGATTTTTGAGACCTTTTCTGCGAAATCCGGATAGTCAACACTGCTGCTGCTGTCTGTACCGACGTCCATAACACTGTGCCCCATGGATTTAATTGCTTTAATTAAACCGGTTTTATATGCGAAACCGGCGTGGTCCGTTCCTATGACAACCTTCACTAGAGTATCCCCCTTCTAAAAGCTTTTACAAACATATTCTTTAGAAATGTTTATTTCATTATGATTAACCTTACGTTCTGTATTATTATATTCTAATTTGCGTTATTATCAAAAAATATCACTTATTTATTACCCCGGTGATATCTGAAAACTTAATCCCGCCTTCCCTTATAAGAGACGGACTTTTTCCTGTTACATTGATAATAGTTGACTCAACACCCGGAAGTTCAGACTGGCAGTCTATAATAAGGTCAACATTGTTCCTGATTGACGGAGGCACTTCATCGGCTTTTTTAGGGTGCTCTCCCGTTCCTGAAATGGTGGCGCTTGTAGATACTATAGGGCCGCAGATATTTATTATATCCCTTAAAAATCTAAGTTCGGCCATTCTCAGGGCAATTGTGGAGCGGCCGCCGGAAAAAAAATTTTTTAAATTTTTATTTTTATTAAAAACCAGGGTAAGGGGCTGCGGGTTTTTAATGTTCCAGAAATGTTTTATTATTTTTTTTGCAGAAGGATTTATATCGCTGGTAAAAATTTTTAAATCTTTGAGTTTTGAAATCAATATTATAAAAGGCAGCGCCTTATCCCTTTTTTTTATTTTATAGATTCTTCTTATGGAATCTCTACTGTCATACCTGCAGCTTATGCCGTATACTGTCCCGGTGGGAAGAATCAGTACCTTATTCTCTGATACGGCTCCGGCAATTTTTGTTATCAGAGAAGGCCTTTTAATTTTATAAGAGTCTTTAATTTTTATGGTATTCATAAAACCTATCCTTATTTTTTCAAGTATATAATATTTTTCCTGTCGTGAAAACGAGAGTCAGGAATAGTTAGAGCCGGGTTTATGGTAAAAATACTTGGAATTTTAATGAATAAGATTTACTATAGCATAAAAAGTTTATAATTTTCTGGTAAGGAATAACTGTAAAGTAAAATAATTTTTCATAATCTATTTAGGTAGAGTTAAAAAATGGCAGACACAAGACCATCCTGGGATGAATATTTCGGAACGATAACAAAACAGGTATCATCAAGGTCTACCTGTTTGAGAAGAAAAGTCGGTGCTATCATAGTTAAGGAAAAAAGGATTCTTGCAACCGGTTATAATGGAGCCCCCAGGGGCGTAAGGAGCAGTCTTGAAATAGGTGAATGCCTGAGGGAAAAGCTCGGGATACCTTCCGGCGAGAGGCATGAAATTTGCCGCGGTCTTCATGCTGAGCAGAATGCAATAATTCAGGCAGCATATTATGGTATTCAGATTAAGGATTCTGTTATTTACACCACCCATCAGCCCTGTGTTTTATGCGCGAAAATGATAATAAATGCGGGGATTAGAAAAATATACTATTTTGAAGAATATCCAGATAAGCTTGCTGTTGACCTTCTTAAGGAAGCAGGAGTTGAGCTGGTAAAGCTTGACTATTAATTAAGTTTTTACTTACACTCAGGGCAAAACTGCTGTTGTTTTTTAATTAATCTTTATTTGTTATAATATCCCTTACTTTTTGCTGGAGGTAATGTTATATAATGGAAAAATTTGTTATAGGCGGCGGGAAAGCACTCTCGGGAAAGATTAAAGTAAGCGGTGCCAAAAACTCTGCTTTAAAATTAATAGCCGCCTCCATACTGGCTGACAGCAGGATTATATTGAGGAATGTTCCCGCAATAGAGGATGTCAATATAATGCTGGAAATGCTCAAGACCCTTGGAGCAGGAGTTGACGTTGACAGGGAAAAGAAAGTGATTGAAATCAATCCTGAAAGCATTGAAAGCAACGAAGCACCTTATGATCTGGTGAGGAAGATGAGAGCTTCGATACTGGTGGCAGGACCGTTATTAAGCAAGTACGGTAATGTTAAAGTAGCAATCCCGGGCGGGTGTAATATTGGGTCCAGGCATATCGACCTTCATGTTAAAGGTTTTGAGAAGTTAGGAGCGGTATATTCGGTAGAGCACGGCTATGTTAATTGCCGTACTGACAGCAGAAGTGCGGGAGGCAGGCTGTCAGGTGCCGAGATAAATCTTGAATTTCCTTCCAGGGGAGCTACCGAAAATATAATGATGGCATCAGCCCTCGCGGAGGGACAGACAGTTATAAGAAACGCGGCAAGAGAGCCCGAGATAATTGACCTTGCCTGTTACCTGAATTCAATGGGCGCAGAAATTGAGGGAGCGGGAACAGGATGCGTCAGGATAAACGGTGTCAAATCTTTAAAGGGAACGGATTACGAAGTCATGCCCGATAGTATTGAAGCAGGTACTTTTATAACTGCAGGAGCTTTGTGCGGGGATGGCATAGAGATAGAGAATGCAAGATTGAAAAATCTTAAAATATTTTATGATAAGCTTAAAGCAATAGGAGTGAATATATCTGCCATTGATGAAAATAATATAAAAGTGGAAAAGCCGCTGGATAAGTACAGGCCGACCAATATAAGTACCCTTCCGTATCCCGGTTTCCCGACTGACCTGCAGCCGATAATTACTGTTCTGCTTTCAATTGTACCCGGAGTATCGGTATTAACCGAAAATGTATTTGAAAACAGGTTTATGTATGTTGATGAATTAAACAGAATGGGTACCAATATAAAGATTGACGGGCATCGCGCCTTGATAAAAGGGGTCGGCAAATTGTCAGGTGCGCCGGTCAGGTCATTTGACCTCAGGGCAGGAGCGGCTATGGTGCTGGCAGGTCTTGCAGCTGAAGGATATACGGAAGTGAGCGATATATATCATATTAAAAGAGGCTATGAAGATATTGAAGCAAAGCTGCGTTCGGTTGGGGCAGATATAAGAATAGAGGAGCAGGGCGGCGAAAAAAATTAATATTAAGGAACTTAATATTTGAATTTGTATAATAATGAAAAACAAAAAAGATATGAAAAATAATACGGGGGTTAAAGCATCCAGGAGGGGACTTAAGAAATTACCCCTGTATCTTAGAATAATAATTATAGTTCTGGCTTCCTTAATAGTTATTGGCGGCCTGGGCGCCGGAGCTTTATTTTTTTATATTAAACATGTAAACGGGGTTATAAATGCAGACGCTGGAGCAGTAAGCACGGATTTTCTTACTCCGGTAGAGTCACCTGAGGAACCGGTTACAGTCCTCGTGCTTGGAAGGGATACAAGGGATGCCGAGAACGAAGCAGGAAGGGCCGATATAATAATGCTTCTTTATCTTGACCCTGAAAAAGATTCATGCACCCTGCTATCAATCCCCAGGGACTGCCTGGTTGAGATACCGGGTTATGGAGAAGATAAGATAAATGCTGCATATGCTTACGGCAGGGAAGAGCTTATGATAGAAACGGTTAATTCTTTTCTGGGAGCTGAAATTAATCATTATGTAACTCTGGATTTTGATGGTTTCGTAGAGCTGATTGATGCAATGGACGGAGTGGATATCACCCTTGAGGTACCCACGGAAGATCCCAAAACGGGGGCCAATTTTTCTGCCGGTAACCATCATTTTACCGGGGAACAGGCACTTTCGTATATAAGAAGCAGGTCCACAGAGCTGGGGGATATAGGCAGGATTCAGAGGCAGCAGCAACTGTTTAAAGAGATAATAAAACAGAAGCTGAGTTTCAGGTATTTAAAAAGCATACCCTATTATTTTAATATTCTGGAAGAAAATACCAGAACAGATATTGATGTTTTAACCCTTCTTAAGTACTCAAATGCGGTATTATCATTTAATTCTGATAATTTTGAAACGGTAATCGTACCCTCCCGTTCGGGATGGATAAGGGATAATACCATAAGCGTCCAGATTCCTGATGCAGAAGAGGCAAGGGCCATGTGGCAAAGGGTTATAAATGGTGAGCCGGTAAGCAGATATAATGCGGAATATTCGGAAGTAGACAAGATACCTGCTTCAATGACCCAGAACACTATGTATAAATTTAAAATAAGAGTTAAGAATAAAGGAGCGCTTGACTGGAATCAGGATAGTGAGAATCCTGTTTATCTCGGCTATCACTGGATAGATTTAGATAGCGGGGAAATTGTGGTTTATGACGGCAGGAGAAGCATTATCCCGCAGAGCGGGGTTGCAACCGGAGACGAGGTAATATTTGATCTGGCTGTTGTATCTCCTTCAGAGGCAGGTAATTATATTCTGCAGGTGGACCTGGTGCATGAGGGTGTAACATGGTTCTCTATACAGGGCGTTCCCATGCTGGAGAGAAATATATTGATTGATGTATCGTATGGCGCTGAATATGATGACGGGGGAGAAACCCCGGAGTACCTGGAACCGGGTGAGGAGTTCGAAGTTACGGTTAAGGTAAAAAATAGTGGTTTTATGATGTGGGAATCAACGGGAAAAGAGAGGATGGACCTTGGAGCACACTGGATTGACAGGGATACGGAGGAAGCTGTCATATGGGATGGAGAAAGAGGCCTTCTTCCTTCGGATGTTTCACATGGCGAAGAGGCAGAAATTGAAATGACGATAAAGGCACCTGATAAGCCCGGTAATTATACTCTTCAGTACGATATGGCACATGAGAGAGTTACCTGGTTTTCAGACAGGGGCATTATACCGCTTGAAGTAGACATAGATGTAGGCAGGCCTGTGGATAAAACGATTGCTGGAAAAACAACAGTAAAATTATTTAACGGCAATGGGGTACCGGGTGCAGCCGGTGAAATTGAAGAGTACCTGGAAAGCTATGGTTTTAAGATATACTCTCTTTCCAACGCAGAGGGTTTCGATTTTGAAGAGAGCATTATAATATATAATGAAGGATGCGATGAAAAGGCAGAGGAACTGTCGCTTGCTTTTGATAATTTAAAAATTTATGAATATAATAAAACCTGGAATTTTTACCGGACTGATGCGGATTTGATCGTTGATCCGCTGCCTGTTTTTAGGCTCGACGCTTTTGAACTTCCGCATTCAACTCCCTATCTTACGGTTCGGAAAAGGTCCAGGCGGGAGCCCCCGGCAGGTTCGTCGCCCGTCCGGGGGTTTGCCCCGCTCCCAGGATGAGTATCGGTTACCGATTTACTCCAGTCAACCGGTTCTGCCGGAGAATTCGGCAGTATCGCCGGGTGGCAGGGGCAGCTTGCCTGCCCCTGGAAGCAAGTGGGTGGCTGGGGCAGCTTGCCTGCCCCTGAAAACAAGTGGGTGGCCGGGGC
>JAYEJA010000069.1:0-13885 GCA_034660395.1 Actinomycetota bacterium | reverse complement strand
TCTTTTTCTTCTCCGCTTTCCCTGCCAAATAACAGTCCCCCGAGAGCGGACATTTTTGAATCTACAAATTTATAAATTGGCTGAAAGTAGAATATAACCACTATAATAACTGCCAGCAGCACTATAATCCCGAGATAAGCAAGTACTGTTTTTCTTTTAAGGGCAATACCCTTTTTTTCTTTTTTTACTTCTTTTTTACCATGTTTGATGCCTTTTGTTTCGTTTCTGGCATGTTTCATACCGTGCTTCATGAAATTAAACCTGCCTGTTATTAAATTCTTTTACGATACCCACACATTGTCCCGTATATACCCGGGTTATTTAATTTCTATTATATTGGGTTTTTTTACTGGCTTTATAAATTTTTAAATTTAAAACTACAGATATTAAAGTTCTTTAAGCGGTCTCCACCATTCTTCATTATTTACATACCAGTTAACGGTTTTTTCCAGCGCTTCTTCAAAGTTATAAGAAGTCTCCCAGCCAAGCTCTTTTTTTATCTTTGAAAAGTCTATGGAATACCTGCGGTCGTGCCCAAGTCTATCCTTAACCGGTTCAATCATATCTTCCGATTTAGCGAGAATTCCAATTATCTTTTTTGTAATCCATATGTTCGGCTTCTCATTCCCCGCACCGATATTATAAATCTGGCCAACCTTACCTCTATGCAGAACCCTGTCCAGAGCATTACAATTATCCTCCACATAAATCCAGTCCCTAACATTCATACCGTCCCCGTAAAGAGGAACCTTCTTATTATCAATGAGATTTGTTACGAATAAGGGAATTATCTTCTCCGGATACTGGTATGGTCCGAAATTATTGGAAGTCCTGGTAATAATCACAGGCGTGCCATAGGTCTTATAAAAAGACCTTGCAATCATCTCTGCACCGGCTTTTGAAGCAGAATAGGGGCTGTTTGGTTTAAGCGGGTCTTCTTCTTTAAATGACCCGTTTTCTATTGAGCCATAGACCTCATCGGTACTTATCTGAAGAAACAGGCCGTCGTATTTTCTTATTGCCTCCAGGAGGACGAAGGTGCCATAAACATCTGTCTGTATAAAAACTCCGGGCTCTTCTATTGACCTGTCTACATGTGATTCTGCTGCAAAATTTACTACCACATCAACCCTTCTGGAATCAAAAATCTCATCTATAATTTTTTTGTCTGCAATATCTCCCCTTATAAAATTATAATTGGGATTATCATCAATATCCTTAAGGTTCTCCAGATTACCTGCGTAAGTTAATTTATCAAGATTTATAATTTTATACTCAGGATATTTCTTCAGCATGTAATGTATGAAATTACTGCCGATAAAACCTGCTCCCCCGGTTACAAGAAGAGTCTTAAAACCTCTTTCTTCACCAATATTCATAAGACTCCTAATTAATTTCAAAAAGTTTTGTTAAAATTTTAAAAACTGCTTTAAATTTTTCTTTTCTAATCAGGCTAAATTTCTTAATAATTCTACTTTTACTTATTGTAAACAGCTTGTGAACTTTAATAACACTACTCTCGGGTAGAATTCCAATCTCCAGATCTTTATCTTCCAGAGAAACAGAATAATCATCTTTATAACTCAAATTAGAAGAAATCACCGCTACTATAACATCATTATGGCGATGATTATAATCATTGCCGGAAACAATTAAAACCGGCCGTCTTTTCGTATTACTTAAATCAGTATATGGAAAAGGCACCAGTACTATCTCTCTTTGATTATACATTATCCCACTTACTCTTTTTTACATCCCATTCCTTTATATTGTTTACTGAAAACTCTGTTAAGTCATCGGTATAATCAGTAAGGACAATACTGTATTTCTCCTGAAATAAAATTTCTATTAACTCATTTATTCTTTTTAAAAGCTTACTGTCACTTAAAATTTTTATTGTTTTTTTCATTTTTAAGTATTCATCCTCAGGAACTTTAACTGTCTTCATATTTTTACCTCCTTAGAAAAATACATAACCTGATTATACCATAAAATAGTGCTGGTAATGCTTAAATAAACTTAACAACTATCAGTCTTTTAAAGTATTATCCGTCTTTCCTGTCCCAGTCATAGGGAACTTCTTTCCCGTGCGGGTCTGCCCTGAATTCATCCGGCTCGTCATAATTGTAGGGCTCGGTAACGGTATTTATGCATATTGCCTCATAATCCGTAATACACTTAAAGCCGTGATATACATATTCTGGTATCTGGAGAAGCATGGGGTTATGTTCACCCATAAAGAACTCGTTTACCTCCCCGTATGTCGGCGAATCCTTTCTGCTGTCATACAGGACAATTTTCATCATGCCCCTGACTACGACCATGTTATCCGTCTGCTTCCTGTGGTAATGCCATCCTTTAACAACACCCGGATATGCAGTCGTCATATAAACCTGCCCGAATTTTTTAAACAGGTCATCATCCGAGCGAAGCATTTCCATTAGCCGGCCTCTCTCATCAGGTATAACTTTGAGTTTCTTTACTTTAACTCCTTCTATCACAACAAATCCTCCTCATCCAGAAAAAATTTTTAACAAAAATTAATGTCCTGCTTTTAATAACCAATACCCGTATAATTAAAACCCATTTCCCTGAGTCTGTCCCTGTCAAAGATATTTCTTCCATCTATGACATTCGGTGCATCCATAAGTTTTTTAACCTTTTCAAAATCAAGACTGCTGAACTCATCCCATTCCGTGGCCAGAACCATTAAGTGCGCCTTTTTTACTGCCTCATAAGGCGTCGGCGCCATAATAGCGCCCCTGTCCAAGTCTTTGGGGTATTTTTTTACGACAGGGTCATAAACCCTTACCTCTGCACCAAGCTCCAGAAACTTATTAATTATGGCAATAGAAGGCGTTTCCCTTGTATCATCAGTGTTTGGCTTAAAAGACATGCCCAGTATCCCTATAATTTTATCTTCTATAATTCCGAGCATATTAACGGCCTTCTGTATAACCTTAAATCTCTGCTGGTTATTAACCTGTATAACTGCGTTCAGGATGCTTGCCGGTGAACCATACTCCTCGGCAGTATAACTCAGGGCCCTCACATCCTTGGGGAAACACGAACCTCCCCAGCCAATGCCTGCTTTCATAAACCTTGAGCCAATCCTGTTATCCAGCCCCATCCCATAGGTTACGTCAAGTATGTTTGCGCCTACCCTCTCACATATATTCGCAATTTCATTAACAAAAGAAATCTTTGTAGCAAGAAAGGCATTTGAAGCATATTTTATAAGCTCCGAGCTTGTAGAATCGGTTATAAGGACCGGTATCTTATCTTTTTTATGCGTATTGTTTAATGCATAATCAAAATCCTGTTCTATAATCGGCCTGTAAAGCTCTTTCATCATGTCTATCGCTTTTTTACTACCGGCCCCTATTACAATTCTTTCAGGAAAGAAAGCATCCTTTACCGCTTCGCCCTCTTTCAAGAATTCAGGGTTGGATACTATATCAAAATTATATTTCCTGTTCTCATTATTCTGATTTTCCCTGATTATTTTCCTTATTCTCTTTGCAGTTCCAATAGGAACGGTGCTTTTATTTGAAATAATTTTGTATCCGTTAATAGACTGGCCAATTAACTTTGCCACTTCATCAATTGCCGAAAGGTCCGGTCTTCCCGTTGGTAATGGTGGTGTTCCGACACATATAAATATTATGTCGCTTTCCCTGATTCCGTAACCTGTATCTTCACTGAAAACAAGAGTACCGCTTTCGGTATTTTTTTTAATCAGCTCCTCAAGCCCATTTTCATATATCGGGACCTTTCCATTTTTTAGCATATCAACTTTTTCTTTATCTTTATCAACGCATATTATCCTGTTACCTACCTCTGCAAGACAAACACCGGTAACAAGCCCCACATATCCCGCACCTATTACACATACTTTCATTCTTACATCCCCGGATAATTATTATAAATTTTAAATCTTAAATTTTTTTTAAAACATTATATCCATAAACAATATGGCTTTAGATTATAATACCAGTAAACAAATTTTCACACAATTATTTAGCTCTTACACTCATTCCCAGTAAATCATTCCAACTTTTATACCCATAGTCCTTTCATCTTCAGAACCTTCAATTAAATCTGCCGGCTTCCAGGTATCCTCAATAATAAATTTTATCCTGAGATAATCATCTTCTATCCCGCTTACATCTATTGAAATTACCTGCCACTCATTAGAATTTACCAAATCGCTGTACTTTATTTCATCATTTACTGCAATTTCTAACTCTATCCCTTCCTCTTTTATGTCCGGTTTGGCGCTTCCCACAGGTATAGAGATTACATCGCCCTTCTTTTTTACAATCTTAACCGCCTCTTTCCCTGTCCGGTTATAGGTAATATCATCTTCCTGCTCGGGCTCATAAAAACCATACAGGTTCTCCAGTTCAAATCTCTTAACCTTTTCTTCAACCGTCAGGTGATTAATTGAAACATATATATTAACCCCGACAAAGAACACTAGAAATATAATAATGGTAATAACCATCATGTTATATTTACTGATTTTTTTTAGTTTTTTCATTACCTATCTTCTTAAAATCGTATGATAATAATAACAACAAGATTAAAATGAATGAGTAAATTAACTGACCTTCATAATAATTCGTTCCGGGAATAAAATTAAACATTACAAGACAGCTAAAAATAATAAAAATGATTATAATAAGGAACTTTTTATTCCTTGCCACACTGATTTTTTTTAAATTACTAAATATAATCACAAACAGGGTTACATAGAAACCGGCAAAGAAAATAAATGAGAATATACCATTCTCTGAAAGAATCTGGAGATATATGTTTAATGTAAAATCAACAAGTTTTAAATCAATCCCGGAGAGCTTCAGATAATTGGAAAGCTCAATCGGAAAGACTCCTATACCGGCTCCTGCAAGCGGATAATCTTTTATCATTTTTATTGCCTGTGGTAATATAATAGTACGTCCGGATGTTAATTTTCTTAACGAAGCACCTTCCTGCACCTGTTCTACATTACTGCTCAGCCTACTTAACATAGCTGGCTCAAGAATATCTTTATCTTCAAGCACGTCTGTTTTAATCTCAAATAAAGAAAATAACGATGGTATGATAACAAGCAATACCAGCACGGCAGCCATTACCAGTATATAATTCTTATTTTTTTTGCCCTTTTTAATTAAATCCACTAAAAATGAAATAAAAAAGTAAGATATGACAAGAGCTATAAAAACAGCCAGTCCTATAAGAGAAGTTCTTGAGCCGGAATAAAGAATCTGGAAAGGCAAAACAAAAAGCATAATCATACATAATATTTTATGCTTTCTTTTATCCAGATAAAACAGGAATGCGGTAAACATGCCAATACTTAAGACTAATAAAAAGGCGTAAGTATTCGGGCCTATCATAGTAGAATTTATCTGGTTCAAAGCTAAATAATTCGGCTGATTTCCAAAACTATGGTCAACAAAAACCTGGTAGAGAAAAACAAAAAAAACTACAACATTCGCACTAAATAATGTATAGAATAATTTAATCAGGAACAATTTAGAAACTTTTAATCTTTTTACCAGAATGAACAGTAAAATAAAAGTTATCATATAATTCAGATACATCTCTAAAGAGAATAGAACAGAACTAATCGAGTTTCCGCCAATAACATTCACATTGTATACGTGAATTCCCGGATCCTTTAAACTGAAAATATTAAAACTATTCAGTATGGTAAAAAAAATAGAAATAGTTGCAGTTATAGTAAACAGTATTATAAAGATACTTAATACTCTAAACTTAATATCCTTATAGAATTTATCCATTTTCATCCTGGAAATTCTAAATATTCCGCCTAGTGTAAACCCCAGAAAAGGAAACAAAATAATCGGATAGAATATATGTCTCTTAAGTATTATAACCGGCAGCGAATTTATCACAAATGCCAGAAATAAAAGTGTAAAAATACCCCATTTAAAGTTATAGATGGAGATATTTGAAAGTAAAGCTACCAGGACAACAGATACAATAAAGATAAAATCAAATGCATTTATAGAAAATATGCTTTTTAAGATTAGATATGCTATTGAGAAAAAGATAAATAGAGGGATTATAAAATTAAATATATACCTGTTTGTATTATTCTGTATATTATCCAATTTTATTTAGCCCTATAGTTTATAGCCCTTTTTTTATAAAAACTTACCTGATTTATCTTAATCCATTTTAAATTACGACCCGGAATTCTTATTGTTTCAGCTTTTATACATTCACATTCCTGTAAACCTGCCAGTAGACCAATAATGGCATCTTAATGTGTTTAATAATAGCAACAATAAAGCCCCAAATCAATATTACAGTTTCTATCCTGATATAATAAAAACTTAATATATCTATAATAGAATAACGATATCCATGTACTTTGGGGGTTGACGGAATTAAAGGTTTAAGGGCCCTAATCAAGAATCATTAGCGGCTTTTCCGGCAGCTTGTCTTCTGGAAATAAGCATTTTAAAAGCTTCTACTGTTTTTTTTATGCTGTTATTCCAGGAAAACACTTTTTCTACCCTCTTTTTATTCTGCTCCCCTGTTTTTTTTGCCTTATCCGGATTTTCAATTGCCCATACTATTTTAGCAGCCAGATTCTCTATTTTATTATCACCAGCATAAATACCATTGTTTCCCATAAACCTCCTGTTGTTTTTTCCGTCAAAACAAACCACGGGAAGCCCGGCCCCCATATAATTTATAACCTTTCCGCTGGCTTCTCCTGCCTTATCAACTTTTGGCTCAACCGCTATGTCGCTTATTAAAAGATATTCAGGAAGTTTAAAATAATCTACCATTCCGGTAAAGTGGACACTTCCTTCCAAGCCCAGCTCCCTGACCTTTGCAGCCGTTTCCTCCACTGGATAACCCACTATTAGAAAATGGGCATCCTTTCTTTTTTCCAGTACCATGGGTATGGTCCCTACCAGGTTCCATATTCCCTTGGCAGCAAGAAGAGCTCCCGTAAATATTATAAGCGGTGCATTTTCAGGTATCCCCAGCTCACCGCGCAGTCCCCCTGGCGGAGGATTATTGAAGAAATCCGTATGAACCCCGTCTATCACCACTCTTACTTTATCAGGATTTATATGAAACCTGTCTTTTATAATATCCCCATTTGATACCGAGCTGCATATAAAAAAATCAGGCATTCTGCAGATGAGCTTCTCCAGACTATGAAAAAACCATTTTATCGGTTTTTTCCCTTTTATCCAGTTAAAAGTATCCAGCTCCGAGGTCAGACTCCCCTGGACATCAAAGGCAAGGGGGACCTTCCCAAAGGTTAGAAGATATTTTATTAATCCTCCGACAAATGCACCCTCATGGAGATGCCCGTATATAATATCCGGTTTTTCCCTAATATAAACCCCTGCCGCTTTAAAAAACAGTAAAATATCAATATAGAACTTGTGTATCGATGGCCCTGCCTCCAGTTTCCTGTACCATGGAATATTTACCATCCTTCTAATATCAAGGCCCTCCAGGTCCCGTCCGATATGGTAGGTCACAATAATATTTTCAAATCCGTAATTTGCCAGTGCCTTCATCTCACCCAGTATTCTCATATGACAGCCCCTGTCAGCAAAAAAAGGTGTGGGAACTACATTGAGCACTTTCATATTTTTTCTCTTAGTTTTTAAATTCAATTTTTATCTGTTTCAGGTAGCACTGTGTTATTAATATTTAATTCTTCATACGTAAAAAAATTCTAACCCACCATCAGATTGTTGTAAATAACAAAAATATTTATTTTTTGTTATTATTAGCAAAATTAAGTAAAATTAGCTCATGAATAAATATAAATTAAGAAAATTAAAAAAAATATTCATCCCTTATCCAAACCTGAAACTTGTATACCTCTTTGGTTCACAGGTTTCAGGTAAAACCGGTCCGCTCTCAGATTATGACTTTGCGTTCTATATAGATGACAGTGAAATAAAAGCATATAATACTGCTCTTGAAATTGAAGGTAAAATCAGCACCATTCTTGGTACAGACAGAGTAGATTCAGTGATATTAAACTATCTGGATGCTCCAGAATTAAAATATTCTATTATAAAAAATGGTAAAATTATTTATGAAATAGAACCATACAAGCTTCTGATTGAACCCGGGATATTAAATGAATATTTTGATTTCCGTTTTTTGTTGAGAAAACACAATTTAACAAAAACATAACAGATTATGACAGGATTAGGTGTAATTGAAAAAGGAATAAGTAATGTAAGAAAATATCTTTCTATCCTTGATAACTATAAGAATATATCAGTAAAAGATTTAGAGGATGACTTAACCTTACGGGGAGCAGTTGAAAGATATTTGTATCTTGCTGTTCAGGCAACTATCGACCTTGCTGAAGCTGTTATTTCATATAAAGAATTAAGACGGCCTGCAACATTTTCTGAGTCATTTGAAATTTTAAATAAACATAATATTATTTCCAAAGATGTAGAAACAAATATGATACAAATGGCAAGATTCAGAAACCGCATTGCACATGATTACGGAGATACCAACTATAAAATTATTCATGATATTTTAATAAACCGCCTTAAAGATATAGATTTATTTTTAAAAGAAATATCTAAAAATATTTAACTCTTTTCTTTATAAATTATAGACATTCAGTGATTTTTAAACCAGTTATAGGTTAACATAAGCCCTTCTTCTAATGATATCTGCGGCTGCCAGCCTATCGCCTCTTTTGCCAGCCGGCAAGAAAGCCGGCTTCTTTTCTGCTCCCCTTCCTTGGGAGGCCCGTGGACTTCCTTCAGCCCGCTCTTTCCTGAAACTTCTTTTAAAATTTTAAAAAGCTCAATAACGCTGGTTTCTTTTTCGGTTCCTATATTTAATGGCCCAACAAAATCGCTTTTTACGGCCTTAATATTCGCATTCACCACATCTTTCACATAAACATAATCCCTGGTTTGAAGACCGTCCCCGTTAATTGCAGGATTCTTCCCGTCAAGCATCCTGCCGGAGAATATGGCAACTACCCCCGCTTCCCCGCAGGGGTCCTGCCTGGGTCCGTATATGTTGCCGTATCTTAGAGATATATATTCAAGGCCGTAGGTTTTATAAAAATAATAAAGATAATTTTCAGTAGTCAGCTTTGCCACACCGTAAGGGGATACCGGAGCCGTAGGATGTTTTTCATTAGCAGGAAAATATTCCTGTTCGCCATATACCGTGCCCCCTGAAGAAGCAAATATTATTTTTTTAACACTGTAATTATTGCAGGCGCTTATTACATTAAGCCCTCCTATTATATTTATATCGGCATCAAATACGGGCCTTTCCACTGATACTCTTACGCTCAGCTGGGCTGCATTGTGGATCACGATATCCGGTCTTTCATCTTCGAAAATATCACATATGCTCTTATCCCTGACATCGCACTGGTAAAATTTTGCCTTTTTCGGTATATTTTCTTTCTTTCCGTTTGAAAGGTCATCTATGATAACAACCTCATATTTTTCCGCAAGAAGACCTTCAGCTACATTTGAACCTATAAAACCTGCGCCTCCTGTTATAAGTACTTTCAAGCTTCCCCCTTTTTAAAATTACCGGGTTTATCTAAAAAACCTAATTCAATAATAAATAAAATTACATAAAGTTTCCATTAATTAAAGCAGTTTATAACTCAGTTTACCAGCTCATTTTTCCATCCCTTACATCTTTTTCCATAAGCCTCTTAGGCCTTCCCTTTTTATCGCCAAAACCCCCGCCCCCGGGAGTCTCTATAATAATAACATCACCTTTACTTAAGACTATGCCGGAACATTTGGATGAAATACGTTTGCCATTAATAAGGAACTTTCCGGTCTTTCCGCTTTCACCGCCGTTCCATCCCCGGGGAGGAAATTTGTGCCTGTCTCCATGAGAAGAAAACAGGACATTGTCCTCAAGTATTTTAATTTTTCTCCTTATGCCAAGTCCTCCCCTGTATTTACCCTTCCCCCCGGAATCAGGTATAAGTTCATATTTTAAAACCCTTAACGGAAACTCCGACTCCAGAACTTCTATGGGGAGATTCGAAGTATTGGTAACATGAACCTGCACACCATCAAGCCCATCGCCGCTTTCAGAAGCTCCGGCCCCGCCGCCTATGGCTTCAACATAAACAAATTTATCCTCTTTTGACAATACGATTGCAGTACTTGCATCATTGGAACCGGAAACCGCCTTCTCCGGCATTGCCTTATTAAAAGCCCCTATTAATACACCTGCCACCCTCTGGCAGGTGTCAGTTCTCGCCCCCACCGCTGCCGGCTCATCAGGGTTAACTATACTTCCGGGAGGCGCCTTTATACTCAAAACTTCTGCCAGCCCCTCATTTGCAGGTAATCCGGGGTCCAGAAAAGCTTTAATTGAATAATAAACAGTAGCAAGAAGAGCAGACCTAACCACATTTATCGCCCCCCTGCTCTGACTGCCCGTTCCCGAGAAATCAACTTCCAGATTTTTCCCTTTTACCTCTATACACACCTTTATGGGAACAGGCTCATCCGATATCCCGTCATCATCCAGTTTGTCTTCAAACAGATACCTCCCATCCGGGATTTTTTTAATTTTGGCCCTGAGCCTTTTCCCGGTATAGGACAGCAGCTTTTCAACTGCATTTTCAACAACCTTTACTCCATACCTGGCATAGAGTTCATTGAGATACCTGATTCCAATTTTATTCGTAGCTATTTGAGCTTTTAAATCCGTTTCCCTTTCGAGGGGAACCCTGCAATTTTTAACTATGAAATTTAATAAATTTTTATCAGTCTTCCCGGCCCTAACAAGCTTTACAGGAGGAATCCTTAATCCCTCCTCATATATTGAGGCGGCATCGCCCGCAATTCCTCCCGGTCTTGCTCCGCCGATATCCGAGTGGTGGGCTATATTGGCAGCAAAATTCATAAGCTTTTTACCTTTAAAAAATGGAGAAACGATGGTTACGTCGGGAAGGTGAGTTCCGCCATAGTAAGGGTCATTCGCTATAAATACATCTTCGGGATTTATATCTTTCCCAAATTGCCTGATTACTTCCCTTACAATCCCCATCATGGATCCCAGGTGAAGAGGTATATGCTCTGCCTGCGCCATAAGCCTTCCTTTTCTATCAAATACAGCAGTCGAGCAATCCCTTCTCTCTTTTATATTTGATGAAAAAGCACTTCTTACCAGTACCTCGCCCATAAGCTCGGATATACTCTTAAGGCGGTTTCCTATCACTTTTGCAGTTATTATATCTATTTTATCCATAACAGATATTTTTTTCTTTTCCAGCCTGTACCTTTTATATTTGTTTGTCCTCTACCCGGTGGCGCCGTCATCTTACAAAAAAGTTCTAACCGGTTTTAATAATAAAACTGCCGTCTTCACCGACCTCCCCCCTGTATCCCGGAGGAATAACTATTGTCGAATCCATCTGCTCTATTATTGCCGGACCTTTTGCCTTAAATCCGCAACCGAGGCTGATTCTCTTATATACAGGAGTTTCTACTGACCTATTTCTCCCGTTAAAATACACTTTCCTTATTTCTTTCTCTGGTTTCTTCCCTGAAGCATCCTTATTTCCCCCATCGTTATAAAAACTGCGGTTGGTTTTTAATGATATATTTCCAATACATCTCAATCTTAAATTAACTATTTCTACTTCAACGCCATCAAGTACATAACCATAGAAATCTTCATGTTTCTTATAGAAAACCTTTTTTATCCTATCTGTTCCATGCTTCTTCAAATCTTCTATGTCCCTCTCTGAAACAGGGATATTTAACTCATAATTCTGCCCCTTATATCTCATGTCAAGGGACCACTCCAGCCTTTGTTTGCCATAAGGGATATTTTCTTTTTTAAACCATGCTTCTGTCTTATTTTTAAAATCAGTAATAATACCCGATACATCATTCCTTTTTAACCCCTTTATTGTTTTTACGAAATCCATTGTGGCGCTGCCGTAAAGAAGACCCCGCGCAGAAAAAGCTCCCGGTGTCTCCGGAACTATAATCTCACCTATTCCAAGCTCCTCTGCAACCAGGGCAGCGTGCATCGGGCCCGCACCTCCGTAGGCTATAAGTTTTAAATCCCGGGGATGAAAACCTTTAGATATTGATATTTTTCTTATTGCTTCCGATATATCCGATGTCACAAGACGTATTACTGCCCATGCTCCTTCAATCAAAGAAATTTTTAACGGTTTTGAGATTCGGTTTTCAATTGCCTTTCCTGCCTTCTCCGGATTAAGCTCCATCCCTCCGCCAAGCATTGTCCTTACCCCGAGGGTACCGATAACCAGATTTGCATCTGTTACCGTGGGCTCGTTTCCGCCCCTGCCATAACAGGCAGGACCGGGTACGGCTCCCGAACTCTCCGGACCTACCTTTAAAAATCCTCCTTCGTCAACAGCAGCTATACTTCCGCCGCCGGCGCCAATTGTAAAAACATCTATGGCGGGAAGCTTAACCGGGTATTCCATAACTTTTTTTTCTGTTGTCTTTACGGGTTTTGAACCGGAAATTATCGCCACATCCGTACTGGTGCCGCCCATATCCAGGGTTACTGTATCACCGCCATTTTTACTGCTGCTGCCATATAAAAAAGATGCCCCCAGTACTCCTGCTGCAGGACCGGAAAATAAAGTTCTCACAGGTATTTCCATTGCGCTTTCAGGAGATATTAATCCGCCGTCAGACTGGGATATATATAAATTCGCTTTTATTTTATTTATTTCGAGTTCAGATATGAGATTTTCCAGATAATCCTTAAAAATAGGCCCAAGATAAGCATTCAGGACTGTCGTGGATAATCTTTCATACTCCCTGAACTCGGGAATTATTCTGGATGATGCTGAGATATAGATTCCAGGAAGTTTTTTACTTAATACGCGCACAGCTTTATCCTCATTTTCGCTGTTAACATAGGAATTTAAGAATAAAATTGCTGCCGCTTTAATTTTTTCTTTTTCCAACCTCTCTGCAATTTCTAAAATTTCACCCTCATTAATTTGAATTATGCTTTTTCCATCCTTATCTATCCTCTCCTTTACGGGTATCCTGAGATAACCCGGTATCAAAGGATTATGTTTCTTTAGATGCAGATTATAAAGATGGGGCCGCTTCTGTCTGCCAATCTCAAGCAAATCCTTAAAGCCTTTCGTGGTAAGAAGGGCAGTCACGCTTCCTTTGCCCTCAATTACTGCATTAATCCCGATAGTTGACCCGTGGCGTATATCGGATATCTCATTTTTTTCTTTTATCCCTTTTTTAAGCCCCTTTATTACCTTAAGCCAGGGAGCTTTCTTATCGGAAGGAATTTTAAAAACATCAATTTTTTCCTCTTTTTCATTATAAACTACAAAATCTGTAAATGTTCCCCCTACATCAACGCCAACACTGTACAATAAAATTCACCTCCCGCTAAATTTTTCTCCCTGCCATCGTATCTTCCACCTGTTTCCTATCTTCGGGATTTTCCTGCTGTTTTTCAGTCTTTCA
The DNA here is from genome assembly GCA_034660395.1 of Actinomycetota bacterium. Classification (GTDB taxonomy): domain Bacteria; phylum Actinomycetota; class Humimicrobiia; order Humimicrobiales; family Humimicrobiaceae; genus JAQVEM01. The sequence goes on along the minus strand of JAYEJA010000069.1, from coordinate 365 downwards.
CATTATTTCAGCCATTTGATTAAACCCTTTAGCAGGTCAATCTTCAGCTATTAATTCCTTATCTCTAATAGCCGGGACTGAAAGGTCTATATTGCCGTAGACTTTAATTCTTATACCCTCTATATAAAAAATAACACCTTCAATCTCCGGTAACTCTGTCAGGGTATTTACAATCGAGTAAATAATATATTCATCCAGTATCCTGGTATCCAGACTTTCATCAAGAAATTCCTGGGAAAGGTCTATTTTTGCTATATTATCTTTGGTATCTGCATCAATCAGCTCGGTTCCTGCAGGTATTACAGGGAAATGATATGATTTAGCAGGGCCCTTAAGAAGTTCCTGCATTGCATTCTTAACCGCAA